>JAZORV010000177.1:0-4107 GCA_045656785.1 Acutalibacteraceae bacterium
TTCTTTAATTCTGCGCTGTACTTCTTGTTCTTGTGCGTTATTCTTGGCATAAAATTAATCCCCTTAAAGTAGTCTTGAAAACTTTTTGTTTTTTCAAGTGTCTACTCTAAGGGGATTATATCACTTAACGCATACCGTGGCTTTTTTGATGTCGTTTTTTTCGAAAAAAATAATACTAACGCTTTTAGCAACAAAAGAAAATATCGTTTTTTTCGGATTTTCTTAAAAAGCGCTTTTGTAATTGGATAAATTCCTTGAAAAAAGCGTCAAGGTGGATTATAATTATAGTGAAAAATAATCTGCTGATTGCAGATAGAATAAGGAGATGTTTATTAATGCAAATCAAAAAACTTTTGGCTCTTTTGCTATCCCTTGTGATGGCAATCGGTGTTTTTTCGGTTATTCCCGCTTCGGCTTTAACCATTAACACCGAGGAAAACTACAAAAATATCACCTTTGTAGATGAATCGCAAGAGGTTAGCTCTGAAAGTGGAGTAGCCTTCAGCGATAAAAAGGCAAAGCTTATCACTTTCTCGAATTATGCAGGCACTCAGCTTGAGCTCGCGGGAATCGATAATGCTTATCTTGCAAGCAAATTCGGCTCCAAGTCTTCCGCTGTTTCGAGTATGGCTATTTCGCCCTATAAAGGCAAAAACACGGATTACGACACCAGGGTTTCCCAAAGCCTCACCGCCACGGCTGATTTGACCGATAACAATATTTTTGATTCCTCAGGCGGAACCTCTTGGGGAGCCACCAGATGGGTTGACGGTCAGGTTGCAACCGCTTATGAAAGATGGTGGTATGATACCCATTCCAACTCAGCGTCCGGTATTCTCTATGGAAAAAGCAGAGTTGAGGCAGGTTATTTCGACCTTGATATGACCATTGCGCTTAAGGGCAATATGAACATTGATTCGGTCGTTGTTGCGGGCCATCCGAATCTTCAGCTTTCTCCCGTTACCTATGGAATTTTCGTTAGCAATAGTAAAACAGATCTTTATGAAGATGAAAATTTTGTTTGCTATTATGATTACTACGGCGCTTCAACCGCAAACACCGAGGGCTTTAATAATAAGGGCGGAGACGGAACAAACCGCCGCTCCGAGGTTCAGCTCTTCGATTTTGCAGGCGAAAAACCTAAGGGAAATTATGTTGGAATAAGAGTTTATGATATGTCTAAGCATACTCCCGACAGAACAGATGCTCAGTTCTATTTCTATGAGCTCAACGTTTACGGAACAAGCGTGCTTTCCTTCGTAGACCTTGATAAGGAAGCCAGCACTAACTCTTCAAAGACCTTCGCCGAAAAGCGTGATCTTCTCAATGCTGATGCTAAATTCACGGGAACTACCCTTGAAATGTTCGGTCTTGACCAGGCTTATCTCTCGGCTAACTATACTAAGGAAGATAACCTTCTTTATGAAAAGAATGCCGAGCTCGGCTTCTATAACGGAACAACCGTTTCTAAACCGCTTACGGACGTAACCGACCTTTCTATCTATGATTCCGGCGTTAACGGAACCTCTCTTTTCAGCAGCAATACAACGGTTCTTAATGATAGAAACTATGAAACCATGGTTACCGAAAATAAGCTCTACGGCATGGATAGAGTTGCCGCCGGTGCTTATGATATGGATATAACCGTTGAGCTGGACGGTGTTATGGAATTAACCGATTTCTATATGTTCGGCCACTATAATCCCAACATAACCTACGTTACCTACGGCGTTTTCGTTTCCAATGATAAGGCTTCTCTGTATAACGAGGAAAACCGCGTAGTGATATATGATTATTACAATGCTGCTCATCTGAATAACAACGCTTATAAATTCAACAGCGTCAATCCCTCTCATTCCGAAGGTCAGGTTTGGGAGTTCAAGGGAGCTCAGAAACCAACGGGTAAATATTTAGGTATTCGTCTTTATGATGCATCCGATATCTCAAGCTATCCCGGAATGTGCACCGTTTATGAATTGGGCGCCTATGGAAAGCGCGTTGATGCCGAAATAAATCTTGAAATGTCGGATGAGGTTTCCCTCAAAGCAGATGGAGAGAAGGATTATTATTTGATAGGCGATGAATTCCAATTCACGGTTGAAACGGTTAACGGCGCGCAGGTCGAAAAGGTTCTTTTCGATGGCGAAGAAATCGCAGCCGAGGCAGGCGTTTATAAAACTCCCGCTCTCGAGGAAAGCTCGGTTATTAAGGTTATAACCGACCGCGATGACGTTGCAACCTTCGATAACGTCTGGAATGATACAGACCTTTCAACCAATGCCGATATGTATGGCAAGGCTATCTGGACTCCTGATGCAACCTACAATGAATCGGTTATGTTCTATGAAGGCAGAACCGAAACCAAGCTTCTTTATCCTATCGATGAGATAGTTTCTGTTCGCTCTTATGATATGGGAACCGTTTATTACGAGGGCAAAGACTATAATATTGTCGACGGCAAGCTTGTATTAACTGAAAACACAAGCATCCCCGTTTACGAGACTCCCGATGATTTCAAAAACCTCACCGCGGATAATAAGACCGATTGGAATAGAATCGGCGCATGGCAATCAAAATCTCATCTCTATCAGGTATACGTAACCTATACTCATTCTGAAAATTGGGAAGATGCAACCTATAATAAGGCCCCCGAAAGCGCTCTCGGAAAGCTTTCAGGCATTTATAATAAGCTCAAAGCCGGCGAAGAAGCAAATATCGTTTTCTATGGCGATAGCATAACCGTTGGTTGGAATGCTTCCGGTCTTAAACAGGAAACGATAATGTGGGATAACTACAAAGATGCTTCCGAGCTTGCCAAAAGCACCGTTACCATGTATCCCAGAATGAATTACAGCTCGATGCCCGAGTGGGCTCTCGAAACATATCCCAAGCAGATTATGGCGGCATTGGCAAAGAATTTTGGCAATGATAAGCTCAATTATATAAATAAGGCCGTAGGCTCATCTGCTTCCGGTTGGGGCTCAAAAGAGGCTAATATGCAATTCCTCTTGGGCGATACCGCTCCCGATCTTCTTTTCATCGCATTCGGTATGAATGAAACAGGCAATTCTCTTGACGTTCAGAAGGCAAACACAAAGAAGATCATCGATTATGCAAGAACTCTCAACCCCGATTGCTCGGTAGTTCTCGTTTCTGCCTTCTTCCCCAATATCTATAACGCAAATCAGCAAGCCTGGATTTCTAATAATCTCGGAGTCCATGAGCAGGCATTTTATCAGCTCGCAGAGGAATATGAAAACGTTGCGGTTGCTCCCGTTTACAGCGTTTATGAAAGCATAAGAACCGTTAAAGAGGGCGTTGACTATACCTCTAATATCTATAACCACCCCAACGATTTCGGCGTTCGCATCTATGCCGATACTATTATGGCAGTCCTAACCGAGACCAAGGATACCTATTGCGAAGCTAACGGACACAGCTTCGATGATAATTCCTATTGCGCTAAATGCGAAACCACCTGCGCTCATGGCGATACAAAGCTTATAAACGTGGTTGAGGCTAATTGTAAGCAGGGCGGATATACAGGCGATACCTATTGCAATATCTGCGAAAAGACTATCGAAAAAGGCGAAGCAACAGAGCTTGAACCCACAAATCACGTGGGCGAAGAGGTTGTAGATGCTCCCGCTGTTACAGCTACCTGTAAGACTGAAGGCTTTACAGCTTCCACAAAGTGGAGCTGCTGCGGTGTTCAGATTAAGGCTGCCGAAAGCCTCGGCTTAGATGCTTCCAACCACGAAGGCGAAGAGGTTGAAGCTACTCCCGCTGTTACAGCTACCTGTAAAACAGTAGGCTACACCGCTTCTACAAAATGTTCTGTTTGTAATGCAGAAATTAAAGCTGCAGAAGAACTCGGACTTGATTCTTCCAACCACGAAGGCGAAGAGGTTGTAGATGCTCCCGCTATTACAGCTACCTGTAAGACCGAAGGCTTCACCGCTTCTACTAAGTGGAGCTGCTGCGACGTTCAGATTAAGGCTGCCGAAAGCCTTGGCTTCAATAAGGCTAACCACGAAGGAACAGTAGTTTCAGATGGCAAGGCAGTTAAAGCAACCTTCACAAAGGATGGCGCAACCGCTGGAACCA
>JAZORV010000178.1:0-3669 GCA_045656785.1 Acutalibacteraceae bacterium
CGATACCTTAGATGCCATTCTGTTTGCCACAACGTTAAATAAACAGGCAAAAACAGAGCAAATAGCCATTACTCCGCCATAAAACAAAACGTCAGCAAGCTGCATTTTAATTATATTTTCTAAAACGAAGGTTAAAACAAAAGGAATAAGAAGCTCAATTACAGTTCCGATAGTCTTAATAACAAAGCCTACTCCCATTCTGAAATAAAACTCCTTCAGATATTTAAGGAGAGTTCTCATAGTTCAGATTCCTCCCCAAAAACCGCAAGCCTCGATTTTGCATGCATTTTATCAAGAACATTATGGAAAATTTCGAGTTCCTTTTCTGATATATCTTCCGCAATCATTTTATTCCATTCCATCGTTATATCGGTTACTTCAGATAGGATATCAAGCATTTTTTCTGTTGGAAAAACGAGCTGTTCCCTTTTATCAGATTCGGAATTTTTCCTTTCGATATACCCGTTATCCTCAAGAAAATTCAAATGGCGAGTAACGCTGCTTTTATTTTTGCAAAGATATTTTCCGAGAGCATCCTGCGTTATTCCACTGTTTTTGCAGATAGCAAAAACATAGCTATGATATATCCCCGGAAGTTTTTCCGAGGATTTTTCCGAGCGATACATAGATTCGCATCGACTTATCACGTTCATTTTTCTCATAATTGTTGCCATTTTTACCACCAAAAGAAAATAGTTTCAGATGAAACTGTTTCATCTGAAACTATTTTAACATTATTGCCGAGACTTGTCAATCAAAATAAATTTAATTTTGAGGTTTATGCTGAACCTTTGCGGTTTTCTTGGTTATGGCTTCGAAAACATAGCCGTTATTGTTACCAAAATCGATTATTCTTTGAAGCGCTTTGGCTGTAGTAACCTTTGCTCCGCTATCATGCATCAAAACAATGTTCGTACTTTTTTTAGAAAGCCCATCTACCGTTGCATTATAAATCGCAGTTGAGCTGATATTATAGCCAGAGGCATCGGTGCAATCGATATTCCAATCGAAATACTCGTGTCCCTTAGCTTTGATTTTCTTTGTAAGCTTGCTCATAATTCCGTATGAATAGTTTCGGCTAACGGTATTGCTCGTGCCGCCTGGGAAACGCATAACTTTCACTTCATATCCAAAGTCTTTTTTTATCTTCTTATAAAGCTTATTATAATAGCTCATAAATTGGGAAACCGAGCTATAAATCTTAGAATAATCGTGGGTATAATTATGAATTGCGAGAGTGTGACCCTCATCGATTATTCTTTTAACGATTGGCTTTTGGGCTTTGGAATAATTAATGATAAAAAACGTTGCTTTAACATTATTTGTTTTAAGAGTGTCAAGCACTTTCTCAGTAACGAAACTTGGGCCATCATCAAAGGTTAAGCAAATTTTATTTTTCTTCGAAGTTTTATATTTAGGATTTTTGATTCTAATGGTTTTTATATCGGAATAATCGCTATAAACTCTACCTTTTTTTGTGCTTTTATAGCATCTTATCCGAACGTAGTATTTTTTACCGGCTTCGAGCCCTCTTATAGTTTTGGAATCAGATTCACTACCCCTTACTGTTTTGCTCTTTTTCTTAGACATATCTCCATTTTGGCTATAATCAATCCTATACCCATCGGCTTTATTATTTGTTTTCCATTTTGCGGAAAATCTCATAGTAAAGTCTGATTTCAAAGAAGAAAGGCTGATCTTTTTCGGAGCAATTCTGAACTTAACGGTTTTGCTGCCGATAAACTTATTAATTCCCGAAACTATAATCGATGCGGTACCATAAGCTTTGTTGTTTTTATAAGAGAGCTTATAGCTTTTGCCTTCTCTGAGCTTCTTGCCGAGATATTTAACGGTTACCTTCGGCTCGAGCCTTTCGCCCGTATAAACAACGACCTTTTTATAAGTTATTTCGAATTTTCTTGCCGATATTTTAACTTCTTCTATCGGTTCTTTTATTTCTTCATCCTTCAAAGAGCCATCGTCTTCAGATGAAACGCTATCAGAAGAGGTGATGTCGGAATCTATTGTTTCTGCTACAGCTTCAATCGGCACTACAAATAAGCAAAAAACAAGCAACAAAGAGAAAATTTTCTTCATATTAAAAAGCAATCCTTTAAATAAAAAATCAGGCAGGCTCTCGCCTACCTAATTTTATCAAATTTCTTTTACTTATGCAATATCTTTATGAAAATTATTTTAATAATTTTCCAACCGCGATTCCATTATATTCCTCTAAGAAATCTTCGGCAGTTTTAGCCATTTTCAAAACACAGTAGTCCTCCTTAAAAGCAGCTACAACATATAGATTTCCAAAATATCTATCAATTATCTGAGCGCGGAAAGCAAATTTTTTATCCTCAACGAAGGCTCCGGAAAACGCGCAATCATACATAAATCCATTATCCGTTCTTGCACCGCCGACGCCATCCGAATACCCTAACTGAGGAAATTTTCCGAAAAGATTTTTATTTATACCAATGTTCATTTTCTTTTCGCCCTGCTCGTTCTTATAGCGAAATACAACTTCTGTGGGCAAAAAATCAAAACTGAATTCAGAAATACCCATCGGGTTTTCAGAGCATTCATATTTATTTCCCGAAAGTTCTTTGCTAAAAGCAGTTTCTGCTCTTCCCTCGAAAGCTCTGAGCTTCAAGGTGTTGCCGAAAGCCAAAAGTTCTTCCAGCGCCTCTTTATCTTCGGGTAGCTCATCGCCCATATTCTCAAAAATATGGTCATAGAAAGCGGACAATATGTTATCCTTCGCCCCCGAATAGCCTTGATTATCGGAGGTTATAACAAAAATAAGATCTTTTGAAGGATGGCAGAGGGTTAGCTGAGCGCCCATTCCGTTAAAACTGAATCCACCCTCGGGGAGGCTCCAGATCTGATAGCCATAGCCCCAGGAATAACTCTCAGAAAATCCGAATTTATTATTACAAACAAGAGGGCTCGTTGCTTCTTTAACGTAGGCTTCATTTATAAGGCTTTCTCCCTGCCATTTGCCACCGTTCATAAGCAATCTTCCGAAAGAAGCCATATCGCGAGAAGTGCAAAGAAGGGCAGAATCTCCCCATGAGTCTCCGTTACGTGTTTTCAAAATTTCAGCATTTTGGAAGGTTCCCATCTTATCGAAAAGCTTTTCTTTTAAATAATCGAGCAAGCTTTTGCCTGAGAGCTTTTCACAAAGGGAGGATAACACCTGCGAGCCAGCAGAATCATATTCCCAGATAGTTCCTGCAGGTCTTTTAGAGGAATTGGTTTCAAAATAACCCCTCGTTCTATCAGGCTCCTCTGATTTGAACCAATTTTCGGGGTGGCCGACGGTGGTCATAGTGAGCATTTCGCGGATGGTTTGCTCCTTTAAGAAATCGGGAAGCTCTCTATCATATTTTTCGGGGAAATGCTCCGATATCTTATCATCAAGAGAAAGCTTGCCTTCCTCCTCCAAAAGCCCAATAGCGATGGCTTCGTAGCTTTTAGTTTGGGAATACATTCTATGATTAAAATCTTTATGAAAAGGCTCCCAATAAAACTCTCCGAATATATCCTCGCCCTTCATTAAAAGGACACTATGAGTGCAAAGCCCTCTTTTTTCAAGCGTTTTCAAAAAATTTAATACGTTTTTTGAGCTTATTCCTGCTTTTTCAGGTGATATTTTTTCAAACATTT
>JAZORV010000179.1:0-1412 GCA_045656785.1 Acutalibacteraceae bacterium
TATTTTACTGCATCTTTGCCCTTTGCTGAAGATTTAGGTTGGTTTGGAGAGTTATTCCTTTCGCACGGTATTTTGATCTATCTTGCGATAATCGTCGCTTTAGTGACGTCTTTTGTCTTAACTAAAACCCGTGTTGGTTTGCAGCTGAGAGCTGTTGGAGAGAATCCTGCAACGGCTGACGCAGCCGGTATAAACGTTTCGCTTTATAGATATTTATCTACCTGCATCGGTTGTGCTATTGCGGGACTTGGAGGATTATCATATATAATGGATTATCTCAGCGGTAACTGGGAATATTGTATCGATGAACTCGGTTGGCTCGCTATTGCTCTTGTTATTTTTACAATATGGAAGCCTAATTGGGGTATTCTTAGCTCGATTCTTTTCGGTGCGCTTTATATTGCAAGCACATATATAACAGGAATCAGTCTTGCGACTAAGGAACTTTTTAAAATGCTTCCTTTTGTCGTAACCTTGGTCGTTCTGATTATCACAAGCATGAGAAAAAAGAGGGAACATCAGCCTCCTGCAAGCCTTGGTTTGCCTTATTTCAGAGAAGAAAGATAATTTTAATTAAGGAATGATTTTATGAATACTGACGTATTGATAGTTGGTGCAGGTCCTGCAGGTATCTTCACCGCCCTCGAGATGCTCAGAAAAAATAGCGGTAAGAAAATAATTATCGTTGAAAAAGGATTGGCGATTGAAAATCGTCGCTGTCCTAAACACAAAACTCACAACTGTGTTAATTGTAAACCTTATTGCCATATAACCACAGGCTTTTCAGGTGCAGGAGCTTTTTCTGATGGAAAGCTTTCCTTGAGTTCCGACGTTGGTGGTGATTTGCCTAAACTTATCGGCGATGACGTGGCGCAAGAAACGATTAACTATACTGATAAAATCTATCTTGAATTTGGCGCAGATGAACATGTTGAAGGTATTGGCAATAATGAAGAGGTTAAGCTTATAAGAAAACGTGCTATTCAAGCAGGCCTTAAGCTTGTTGATTGTCCCATCCGCCATTTGGGAACTGAGAAAGCGCAGGATATTTATTATGCCATCGAGCAGCACTTGCTCAAAAATGGCGTTGAAATGTTCTTTGGATATGAATGTACAAATCTTATTTTGGATGGAAAGAAATGTGTTGGCGGATATTTCAGCAATGGAAAAGAGGACTTTGAAATAAGAGCCGAGCATACTGTTGTTGCAACGGGAAGAAGGGGAGCTGAATGGCTCGAGCATATCTGCGCAGAGCATGATATTGCTCATGAACCCGGAACTGTTGATATAGGTGTGCGTGTTGAGGTTAGAAATGAGATTATGGAGAAGGTTAATGAAGTTCTCTATGAATCAAAGCTCATCGGTTATCCTCAACCCTTTAAAAATAAGGTAAGAACCTTCTGCCAGAATCC
>JAZORV010000180.1:0-1494 GCA_045656785.1 Acutalibacteraceae bacterium
AATATCGACCGAAACTATAACGTCATCTATCGCAGGAACGAGGTAGGTTCCTTTATCATTCTTGATATGCCAAACATCGTTTGCGGGAGCATTTGTAACGTCTATAACTTCGCCCAAAAGATCCTTTGTTTCAGCATCGTATATTTTGCAGCCAATAAGCTCTTTTATAAAATATCTATCACCGATATCAGCATCCTCACGGGAGATATAAATAATGGTGTTTCGCATTTTTTGAGCTTCGTTTATATCATTGATACCCTCAAGCTTCATCAGAACAACGTTATTTGCCGGCCTGGATGAGATAACCTTTATTTCTTTATTGCCCTTTTCATCAAGATAAAACTTTTTAAACTTAGTCAAAAAGCTCGGGCTATCGCACCAAGGGTTGACCCTCACTTCCCCCTTGACACCATGGGTAGAAACGATTTGTCCGCATTCGATATAAGGAATAAGCATATTTTCACCTCTTTAGAAAAATAAAAGCGGCCTTTAAAACTAAAGACCGCTTATAAATTCACCACAAAGCATAATCAAAATGCCGATTATTAGTCTATCTCGACTGCAACCTTTTGACCTTCGCGGTTTGCGGCAGCGCGCATAACAGTTCTGATAGCCTTAGCTATTCTTCCCTGCTTGCCGATAACACGGCCCATATCATTCTCAGCTACATGGAGATGGAAAACGATTACGCCTTCCTCATTGGGCTCGTCAACAGTAACGTTAACAGCATCGGGAGTCTCAACGAGACCCTGAGCTATTGATACTAACAATTCTGTCATTTAGATTTCCTCCGAAAAATTAGATAGCACCGTTCTTCTTTAAAAGAGCCTTAACGGTATCTGTGGGCTGAGCGCCGTTAGCGATCCACTTCTTAGCCTTTTCGTTATCGATGTTTACGATAGCGGGATCCTTTGTGGGGTCATAGTAACCGATTTCTTCGATAAAACGACCGTCACGGGGGAATCTTGAATCAGCAACAACTACTCTGTAGAAAGGAGCCTTCTTTGCACCCATACGACGAAGTCTGATTTTAACTGCCATTTATTACACCTCCTAAAATTAGAATTATATAAAAAACAGTTGTTTTCTGTTTATTATCACATCGGGAATCCAGGCGGCATTCCGCCTCCCATTCCTCCGAGCATTCGGCGCATTTTCTTGCCACCCTTGCCTTTGGAATTCATTTGCTTGAACATTTTTTTCATTTGGTCATATTGTTTCAAAAGCTTATTTATATCCTCAACAGAGGTGCCTGAACCCGCAGCGACTCTCTTTTTGCGAGAAGCGTTAAGAATTTCGGGCTTTGAGCGCTCTTTCTTGGTCATCGAATGAATGATAGCTTCGATTCTCGCAAACTGTCTTTCATCAACATCGACGTCTTTAAGCTGATTGCCAACGCCCGGAAGCATACCCAAAAGTTGCTTTATAGAGCCCATCTTCTTAATCTGCTGGAACTGACCGAGCAAATCATTAAGGTCGAATTTATTTTTTCTG
>JAZORV010000181.1:0-9211 GCA_045656785.1 Acutalibacteraceae bacterium
CCTAATTCAAACATGTCATTCACCTCAGATAACGTATTTTCCGCTGTCGCTATCGCAGTACATAATTGAATTATCTTTAATTCTCATAACTGTTGCGGGGCATTTTTCTCCGATTTCGCCGTAAATGGTTTCCTTAACTGCATTTGCCTTTGCAGGAGCGGGAACAACGCAGAATCTGTAATCAGCATTTGCGAGAGTCGGAACGGTTAAGGTGAGAGCATATTTAGGAACGAGCTCAAGACTTGCGAAACAGCCATCGTGAACCTGTTGCATTCTGCACGTTTCATCGAGATCAACTATTTTAACAAGCTTATCGTCGTTGAAATCAGCAACGTGAGGATCGTTAAAAGCAATATGACCATTTTCACCGATTCCCATGCAAACGATATCAATTTTAACGCTTGCTAAAAGCTTTGAATATCTTTCAGCCTCGGCGTTTGCTTCGTTTGTGCAATCCAGTGTATTAACGCTTTTGAAGGGAACTTTATCAAAAATAGCTTTTTTTAGAAAGTTTGCAAAGCCTTGAGGAGCGTCCTTATCGATGCCAACGTATTCATCCATATGGAAAGCGTTTATTCTGTTCCATTCGATGCTTTGGTCATTAACAAGAGCTTCGAGAACTTCGTTCTGAGAAGGAGCTGCAGCAAAAATCATATTGATTTCTGCTTTTTCGGCGAGAAGCTTTTTGATGCATTCAGCAATATCTTTAGCAGCTGCTTCTCCCATAAGTTTTCTTGTTTCGTAGATTTTTGTTGTTAATTTTTCGGTTTTAATTTCTTTAATCATTTTCTTCCTCCTTAATAGGTTGTATCTTTATTATATAACGTTCTTTTTTGCAAGTAAATTGCAAATAGCGAAATATTTATTGCAAAAAATGACCAATAATGCTATAATATTATATATATTTATATTTTAAGGTTAAGGTTGGGAGAAAAAATATGTATGATAAAACATTTTTTAAGTATAGTGATGAGAATTATTATATTCATCACACCGAGTCGATTCACACGCAAATTGATAGTTTTTCCTTTAAAAGTCATTCTCACAACATGTATGAAATTTATTATTTTCTCAAAGGAAATGCAGATTTTGCAGTTGAAGGACGTATTTATGAGTTAAAAAAAGGAACTTTAATATTAACAGATAGGGGACAAACTCATAATACACTGCTTAAACCCTCTTCTGAACCCTACGAAAGAATTGCAATTCTTTTTTCTTCTAACCAGATTTCTATGGATTTTTTGCCAATATTCGAAGAAGCAAGCAAAGGAAAAAACTGCTATTTTCTAAATGAAAAAGAGCAGATTTGGTTTGAAGAATGTCTTAATACTCTCAAAAATGCCCAAAACTGCAAAACCGATTCTGATAAAATTATTCTCGCAACAATTACTTCTATTATTGCAAAGCTTGATACTTTGCTTACAATTTCTCCGGCGCTTAATAACGAAGAAAATGATATCGTTAGAGATATTGTAAAATTCGTTAACAGAAACATCGAAAATGAATGGACTCTTGAAACGCTTGAAAAAAGTCTGTTTAGAGACAGAGCATACCTTAACAGAAAATTTAAAAGCGTTATGGGATGCGGAATTTGGGAATATAATTTAAGAAAGAGGATTTTTTCTGCTCAACAAAGGTTGTATCTTTCCAAAAGTGTTAATGAAGCTTATATAACAAGCGGATTTAAAGATTATTCATCCTTTTTTAGGGGATATAAAAAATACATTGGTGTTTCTCCCTCTGATGATCTTAAACGTTTTATATCAAAATAATTCCTCGAAGCATTTTTCGTAATATTCTCCTAATAGAAATTCTGCGGTAAGCTCGATGCATTTATCGTGAATTGTTTTGATGGGAAGTTTATGTTCGAAATGCTTGATGATTTGTTCTGCATTTTCTGTTGAGATGTTATGATTTTTTTTAACTTTATCGAGAAATACATAATCTTTTTCCAGTAGTTTTATGGCTAAGTATCTTGGATTTATTATGTTGTTTTCGTTATTTGTTGAGGAAATTATTTTGTCAATTAGTTTCTCGATTTCCTCGGGGTATTTAATTCGAAGAAAATTACAATTAATTTTACTCATTTTTAATGATTTAAATGATTTTAAATTAGGAAAAACGTTCATAATAATATCGCGATGAAAACGACGAATGTTTTTCTTGAGTTTTGCACTTTCAATATGTATTGTGCATTTGCTTGTTACGGATGAAATATAGGTTAATAATTTAAAGTCAGTTTCCGGCTTTTGAAGGTCTATAATACAAATAATAGCATAATATTCTGAAAAAAATATAAAATCATCTATAAGATCATTTGCATGAAGATTTGACGCATCAAATAATGGAAGCTTTATTAATGTAAAATTATATTTTTTTCGAAAACGTTTTTCTGCTAAATTCAGTGCTTTTTCATCGCAGCTTAGTAATAAAATGTTTTTATTTTTCAAAATATCGCCTCGTTTATTGTTGTTTTTGGGGATTAATGCATCAATTAATTAGATATTTTAATTAATGTTCTTATTTTGCTTGACAATTTGATGCAAAATAGGTAAAATTAATATGTATTTTTATGTTTTCAACTCTTTTTTATATACATATATTTTGATTGGAGGTAAATTATGGCAAAAGAAAATAAAAATATTAACAAAAATAATCGCAATCGTAGTGTTAATAAAAGCGACGTTAAAAATAGAAAAACAAACAAAAAAACATCTGCTGCCAATAAGAAGTTTGTAAACGAAAAAGATAAACCTCAAAAGAAAAACGATTCTCTTCATAAGAAGGGAACAAAGCAGGTAAAAAAAGCTCCTGCCAAAAAACAGAAGCCCGCTGCTTCGCCTTTGAGAATCGTTCCTCTTGGCGGACTTAATGAAATAGGAAAAAATATAACCCTTTATGAATACGAAAACGATATAATCCTTGTTGATTGCGGAATGTCGTTCCCAGATGATGAAATGCCTGGTGTTGATACCGTTATTCCGGATTTTTCTTATATAGTGAAAAATAAAGATAAAGTTCGCGGTATGGTTGTTACGCATGGCCATGAGGACCACATCGGAGCAATTCCGTATCTTTTGAAGGAAATAAACATTCCGATTTATTCAACAAGGCTAACCATAGGCCTCATAACAGGAAAGCTTAAGGAGCATAATCTTCTCGGTAGCGCGAAATTATTTAATGTTGAACCGGGTCAAACCATAAAGCTTGGTGGTTTTTCTATCGAATTTATCCACGTTAATCATTCAATTCCTGATGCTTGTGCCTTTGCGATTACTTCGGGAGCAGGTACAGTTGTTCAAACGGGCGATTTTAAAATTGATACAACTCCTATTGATGATAACGTTATAGACATTGCAAGATTTTCGGAGCTTGGTAAAAAAGGTGTTCTTGCTCTTCTTTCTGATTCAACAAATGCTGAACGCCCCGGATATACCCCTTCCGAAAGTATCGTTGGCGGCTCTTTTTCAACTCTCTTTAATAAGGGAGAAGGGCGCCGTATAATCGTTGCTACGTTTTCTTCTAATATTCATCGACTTCAGCAGATAATTGACGAAGCTGTTAAATGTGGAAGAAAAGTTGCGGTTTCAGGAAGAAGCATGATAAACGTTGTTAACGTTGCGAGCGAATTGGGGTATTTGAACCTTCCTGAAGGCGTTTTGGTTGATATCGAGCTTGTAAAGAAGTATACACCCGGTGAAATTGTTATTATAACAACCGGAAGCCAGGGAGAACCTATGTCAGCGCTTCATAGAATGGCGCATGGTGATCATAGGCAAATTGGAATCGCTCCCGGAGATATGATTATTATTTCGGCAACACCGATTCCCGGAAACGAGAAAACTGTTGGTAATGTTATTAACGAACTTATTAAGCTTGGCGCCAATGTTGTTTACGAAAAAATGTACGATGTGCACGTTTCGGGTCATGCTTGCCAAGAAGAGCTTAAATTGATGCTTAGCATAATTAAACCTAAATTTTTCATCCCCGTTCACGGAGAGCATAAGCATCTTTTTAAACATGCATCACTGGCTACACAGATGGGCATGGATTCTAAAAATATTTTGATAACCGAAATCGGAAAGGTTATTGAGCTTAAAAACGACACTATGAAGGTTATTGAAAGTGTCCCTGCTGGCAGAGTTTTGGTTGATGGCCTTGGGGTTGGCGACGTCGGTAGTGTTGTTTTAAGGGACAGAAAACATCTTGCGGAAGATGGCCTTGTTATTGTAACTATCACTATGGATTCTGTTACAAACGAAGTTGTTTCAGGTCCTGAGGTTATTTCAAGAGGCTTTGTTTACGTTAGAGAATCTGAAGATCTTATCTATGACGTCAGGGAAGTTACTTGTGATACTCTCGAAAAATGCTATATGAAGGGTATTCATGATTGGAACACAATCAAATCCAGAGTGCGCGATGACGTATCGAGATTTTTATATGACAAAACAAAGCGTAGCCCTATGATTTTGCCGATAATAATGGAGATTTGATTAATAAGGAGGAATCAGCTTGAAAAATAACAACAGTTTCTTTAATAAGCATTACGTGTTATATTTTATTTTGCTTTTTTGCTTGATATTAAATACGTTTATTTTTGCTTTTATCGAAACTGCATATATGCTGATTTCTGCCTTAATCTTCTTAGTTGCTTGCGGATTAGTTGCGATAAGATTAATTTACGTTCAAAAATATAGCAAGTGTCTATCTGAATTTTTAGAAAAAGAAGCAGGCAAAGGCTCTAAACTTTTATCTAAATTCTCTTTGCCTGTCGTATACACTTCAAATAGTGGAGAGATTCTTTGGTATAATGACCGCTTTTCGGCAGTTCTAAAAAACTCGGATTGCTACGGAGCAGATGTTTATGCGTTTTTCAATATTGATAAAGATGATATAATGAAGAATAAAAAATCAGACATATCCTTTGCCAATCGAGAATTTACTGTTTTTTCTTCTTTTTCTGAAGCATCAAACGGGTTTGGAATTTTTTATTTTGTTGATAATACTTCTTTCAAGCGAACGGCGAAAGAATTTATCGAATCCAGACCTGTTATGATTATGTTGAATTTTGATAATTTCAGAGAGGTCACATCAAATATTCGCGAGAGCGAAATCATCTCTTTAAGAAGTGCGATTCATAATGAAATTGAAAAATGGCTCTTGGATATCCCGAGCGTTACAATTAATAGAAGCGACTCGAATGCGTTTGTTATTATTGAAGAAAAATCTTTAAAAAAGCTAATTTCAGGAAAGTTCAAGATCCTTGAATCTGTCAGAAAACTTAAGGTTAATAATATAACCGGTGTTACTCTTTCTGTCGGCATCGGCAGAGGCGGAAAAAACTTTGCAGAATGCGAAGGCTTATGTAAGCAGGCGCTTGATATGGCTCAAAGCAGAGGAGGAGATCAAGTAGCCATTAAGGCTCCCGATAATGATTTTATGTTCTTTGGTGGTGTTTCTAAAGCTGTCGAAAGAAAAAATAAGGTCAAAGCGAGAGTAGTTTCTTCTTCTATCAAAGAAATGTTTTCCTCGGCAGATGCTATCTTTTTAATGGGTCATAAATTCTCTGATCTTGACTGTCTTGGCGCGGCTTTCGCTTTAAGCTCTTTGGCGTCTTTTTTGAAGAAGAAGGCTTATATTGTTTTTGATAAAGAAAAAACGTTAGCTTCTTCGCTATATAGAAAAATTATCGAGGAAGGCTTTGAAAATATTTTTATTTCGGAAGATAAATCTATTTCCGAGCTAACCCCTAAAAGCTTGCTTGTTGTTTTAGATACTCATAGGCCAAGCTTTGTTGAAAGCTTAGCTCTATATGATAAATGCAAAAACATTATTGTTATTGATCATCATAGAAAAGCCGTTGATGCAATTGATAATGCGTTTATTTTTTATCATGAAACAGCTACATCTTCAACATGCGAAATGGTTTCTGAAGTTCTGCAGTATGTTAATGGCTTTAAGCCCTCAAAACTATGTGCAGAAGCTCTTTTATCGGGAATTATTCTTGATTCGAAGAATTTATGCTTACATACGGGAGTCAGAACCTATGAGGCTTGTGCATTTCTTCGTTCAGCAGGCGCAGACCCGATTGCCGTTAAAAAATTGTTTTCGGATAGCATAGAGACCTACTCTCGAAAGGCGAGCATTGTTTCTGACGTGAAGGTTTATAACGATTGTGCAATTTCCCATGATGATATCGGAGATAGTATTTCAAGAATTGCATCTTCTCAGGCTGCTGATGAGCTTTTGAATCTTGAAGGTGTTAATGCATCTTTTGTTATATCTAAAATAGGAGAAGAAATAAATATCTCAGCAAGATCTTTGGGCGCAATAAACGTTCAGCTTATTATGGAAGCTTTGGGTGGCGGTGGACATCAAAATATGGCTGCTTGTCAGCTTAAAACTAATGATTTTAATGAGGCTTATAAAGCCTTGCTTGAGGCAATTAATAATTACAAAAAGAACTTTAAATAAAGGAGAGATATAAGATGAAAGTAGTTTTAACTGCGGACGTTAAAGGAAAAGGCAAAAAGGGTGAGCTCATAAACGTTTCTGACGGATATGCAAGAAATTTCCTTTTTCCGAAAAACCTTGCTATTGAAGCAAATAATTCTGCAATGAGCGAGCTTAAAAGTCGCGAAGAGGCTAAAGCTCATCATATTGCAGTTGAAAAACAGGAAGCACAGGATTCTGCTGATAAAATTAATGGAAAAACCATCGTTATTCATGCTAAAGCCGGGGCAAGCGGTAAGCTTTTCGGCGCTATAACATCTAAAGAAATCAGTATTGAAATTAAAAACGCAACAGGTGTTGAGGTCGATCGCAGAAAGATTGCTATGAAGGATATAAAATCCTTTGGTGAATATTCAGCTGAAGTCAAGTTGTATAATGGCATCAGCGCTAACGTTAATATAAAGGTTGTGGAATAAAATGGCTGATTCAACGTTTTTGGGCTTTGGAGATGAAAATCTTCCGTTTTCAACAGAGGCCGAGCAGTCTGTTATTGGTGCTATTTTAATTGACCCCGAAAGCATTCTTCTTGTTGCCGATACTTTAAAGCCTTATCATTTTTATGTCCCACAGCATAAAACAATATATGAAGCTTTAACCAATATGTTCGAACTTAACCGAACCATAGATTTCGTTACGCTTCTTGAATGGCTCAAGAAAAAAGGTGTTTACGAAGACGTTGGAGGAAAAGCGTATCTTACGCAACTTGCCCATGCGGTTCCTTCTTCGGCTAATATAGCTATTTATTCCGGAATTGTCAGGGATAAATATACTGTCAGAGCTTTGATTACTGCGTCACGCGATATTATTTCCGATGCCGAAGACGGCAGCGCAGAACCCGGGCTTCTTCTCGACCATGCAGAGCGTAGAATCTTTGATATAAGGCAAGATAAGGATATATCGGGTCTTCGTCATATTGCTGACGTTATGGAGAACGAAACCTTCGTTCGTTTAACTAATTTGAACGATGAAGAAAAAAAGAAGGACTACATAGGTATACCTTGCGGAATTTCTGCGGTTGATAAATATACAACCGGTTTAAATAAATCTGACCTTATTATTATTGGAGCCCGTCCCGGTATGGGTAAGACCTCTTTCTGCCTTAATATTGCAAGAAACGTTGCAGTTAACAGCGGAAAAACCGTTTGTTTCTTTTCCCTTGAAATGACTCGCGATCAATTAGCTCAGCGTATGCTCTCGAATGAAGCTTGCATAAAGAGCGAAAAATTAAGAACAGGTGAGCTTACTCAAGAGGATTTTGTTAATCTCGGAATTGCCAGCGAAAGGCTTGGCAAAGCTCCTATTTATTTTGATGAAACTTCCGGTATAACTGTTCCTGAAATTAAAGCAAAGGTCAGGCGAATGAATGGCGCTTGTGATCTTGTTGTTATCGACTATCTCGGACTTCTTCGCTCTTCGGAAAGAAAAGAAAACCGTGTTCAAGAAGTTTCAGATATAACGAGAAACCTTAAAATTATGGCAAAGGAGCTCAACATTCCCGTTATATGTTGCGCTCAGCTTAATCGTGGAACCGAATCTAAAGGAACGTCGCATATTCCTGCTCTTTCAGACCTTCGTGAATCCGGCTCTATCGAGCAAGATGCCGATATCGTTCTTTTCCTTCACCGTGAGGCCTATTATAGCGCTGACAGTGACCAACCGACCGACCAAACTAAGGCAATGTGCATAATTGCTAAAAACCGTCATGGTGAAACTGCTAACGTTGAATTGCATTGGGATGGTCAGTTTACAAGATTCTCTTCTCAGGACGTGTTTCACTAATGCTTGATAAAATTCGTGCGGCAATAGCTAAGTTTGAGCTTCTAAATGATTGCAATGAAGTTCTTGTTGGCCTTTCAGGAGGCGCAGATTCTGTTGCTCTTTTATGTGGATTAAATGAAATTAAGAGAGATTTAAATATTAATCTTAAGGCAATCCATATAAATCACAATATCAGAGGAGAAGAAGCTTTAAGGGATCAGGAGTTTTGCATCAATCTTTGTTTTAAGCTAAACATTCCTCTTGTTATTGAAAGCGTTGATATCCCAAGGCTTTCAAAAGAAAAAGGAGAGAGTGAAGAGCTTTGCGCAAGAAATGAAAGATATCGTTTGTTTCGCGCTCATTCTAAGGGACTGATTGCAACGGCGCATAATGCCGAAGATAATGCTGAGACTATTCTTTTTAATCTTACTCGAGGAACAGGATCTAAAGGAATATGTGGAATACCTCCTAAAAGAGATAATATTATAAGACCTTTGATTCTTTGCAACCGTGAAGATATTATTTTCTATCTTAAAAGTTTATCTCAAGCGTTCGTTGTTGATAGCACGAATCTTTCGGATGATTATTCAAGAAACAAGATTCGTCATAACGTTATTCCAAGCCTTAAAGAGCTAAATCCTTCTTTTTTTGATTCGGTTCTTAGGTTTTCGGAAATAGCAAGAGAGGATTCTGAATATTTAGATAAAATCGCTGCTTTTGAATTTAATCGTCTTTTGATAAATGAAGATAATGAGCTGATTCTTGATAAGAAGGTGGTTTTGCTCGATTCTTCTATAAGAAAACGAGTGCTGTCTCTGTTCTCTCAAAAATGCGGTATATCCACGTCTAATATGGATTATAATAAGTTGAGTGAGATGAATCGTGTTTTATTGGGAGAAATCAAATCTTTCAGGATTCAGGGCGAATGTGATTTCAAAAA
>JAZORV010000182.1:0-2814 GCA_045656785.1 Acutalibacteraceae bacterium
AAGGCTTATGCCCGCGCTTTTGAGCGCATCATCGCAAGCCTGAACGCCCTTAGCGATGCTTTTTAATTCAACTACTCCAACTGAATATATCATATCTTTTTACCTCAACAACCTATTACTACTTCTCTATCGTTAGCGGAAATAACCTTTCCATCGATAGAAGAATGGATATTAGCGGAAATTCCCTCCGCTGCTTCGCCTATAACATCGGTTTCACAGACAAAATCGCCAGCTTTAACGTTCACCTTTGCAGGAGCGCCCACGTGCTGTTTTAAAGCAAGGGTTATGCTCGAAGGCATAAGCTCGAAATCCCTCAAGAACTTAGGAACGCCTTTATCATATTTTGCAACACCTAACAGCTGCATAAATCTATCTGAAGGAAGCATTCTGAATTCCCTTGTATCGAGAGCCTCGGCAGGAGCGCCCTTATGCTCATATCTTATTTTATTCTGCGCCATCAAAGCCTTGATTTTAGCATACATTTTCTTGGGGCTTAATTCATGGCAACAAGCAACAATTTCGCAAACTCCGCAAGCGCAGCAAAGCTGTGCATTTTTATAAAGCTCGGGGTCGAGAGTTCCGGCTGCTGCCGCGCGGATAATCTTATGAGGCTCCAAGGAATAGCCCAAAAGATGGCGGGGGCAAAGGTCTGTACATCTTGAGCAAGAGCAACAAGCAGAGGATGCTCTCTTGATAGCAATATCATCGCTTGCAAGCTTTGTTCTTACGGCGGGGATGGTTTTCGGGAGGATAAGCAAAGATTTGGTGGTTTTAGTTATAACAGCCGATGATGGGCTGATAATATTACCCATCGCAGGGCCACCATCTATCACCACGTGACTTTCGGGAACCTCCACTCCGAGCTTATCGAGAAGCTCCGAAACGGGAGTTCCGATATAAGTTTTCAAAACGCAAGGGTTCTCTATATCTCCGCCAACCGTTAACCATTTCTCGGTTACGGGCTTTGCTCCATAAACCGCATTATAGATATTATAAAGAGTTTCAACGTTATTAACAACGATGCCCTTTGTTATCGGCAATGAGCCGGGGGCAATAACATCGCCCGTGGTTTCATAGATCATAACAATCTCATCGCCCATCGGATAAACGTTTGGAAGGACCTTAACTCTTAATTTTTCGCTTAATTTCTGACCTTCCGAAAATCCCAAACGCTCGGCTGTATGCTCCTTCAAAGAAAGGAAGCCTTCCTTCATTTTGCAGGTATCCATAACAAGCTCTGCCGCGCCAACGACCTTCTGAAGCTCAAGCTTTAATATGTAATAATCCGTATATAATAAGGGCTCACATTCTGCCGCATTTATAACGAGGGTATTAGCATCCTCGGTTAATTTAAAGGCAGTTGGAAAGCCCGCTCCGCCGGCTCCAATAACACCTGCGGCAGCGATCGTCTTTTTTAACTCAGCGAGTGTCACAAACGATGCCTCCTAGTAAAAAATCTTTAAAAAGCTTAGTCGATTATTCCAACAACGACTGCATCAACGGGAGTGCTTGTATTATTAAGAGCCAAGCGAGCTCCGCTTCCCGTTGTAACGAGGACTCTCTCTCCGATACCTGCTCCGATGCCATTATCAACAGCAACGATGAACTTATCGGTATCCTTTCCATTTTCAATTATTTTAATTTCGAGAATCTTTGAACCCACGATACCTTCGTGTTTTCTTGTTGAAACGATATTGCCAACAACCTGTCCCATTAACATAATCGGAATTCTCCTTTTTGATTAATTATTTTATAATTTTTGCGATATCGCCATTCTTTACGCCTGCGGCATTCGCATCATCCGTATCAATATGCATTTCTAATCTAAAATCCTTATGGACTCTTATCTGCACGTCATAAAACGTTGTTCTTCTTTCACCGTTTAATTCAACGGTCACATAATCGCAATCCTTAACGCCGAATTTTGCACCATCCTCAAGGCTCATGTGGATATGGCGGTTTGCTATAATACAGCCCTCGTTATGGCTTACAACGCCTTTCGGACCGATAATTGTTATCGGCGCTGAATTTTCTATCTTGCCCGATTCTCTTACAGGGGGCTTAACTTTAAGCTGGAAGGAATCAGTTCTCGAAATTTCAACCTGAGTTGCCTTTCTTTCGGGGCCTAAAACTCTAACGCCCTCAATCGGTCTCATAGAAGGGCCAACAATTGTTAAGGTTTCTTTGCAAGCGAACTGACCCGGCTGAGAAAGGTCCTTTAATTTCTGAAGCTCATAGCCCTTTCCAAAAAGAATTTCAACATCCTCTTTTGATAAATGGATATGGCGGTTTGAAATGCCGATGGGGCAGGAGTCTGCCGCGCCACCCGAGGTTGCTACAACCTCTCTGACAATTTTTTCGATTAAATCCGGAGTGATATTCATTATTTTTTCTCCTTAATATTATATGTTATGGCTTTTCGCCTTTTTTGCAAAATTAAAGAAATGTTTTTGCGCTATTTATAAAAAGTTACTTCGCACCGCCGCGCCGCGCAAAAACCGAGGCGCGGCGGCAAAAAGAAGTTTTAATTAATATGGACTAAAAATTATATTAGTCAAGAGTAGGGAGAAGCTTCTCAACATCAGCGTGAGGACGGGGAATAACGTGAGTTGCAACAACCTCACCGAGGTTAGCTGCAGCTGCGCCGCCTGCCTCAACAGCAGCCTTTACAGCGCCAACGTCGCCGCGAACCATAACGGATACGAGTCCGCTACCGATCTTCTCAGAACCGATAAGCTGTACGTTTGCAGCCTTAACCATAGCATCTGCTGCCTCAATAGCTGCTACGAGACCTCTGATCTCAACCATTCCTAA
>JAZORV010000183.1:0-9482 GCA_045656785.1 Acutalibacteraceae bacterium
CACCCTCACCGTTATCGATAAAAACGGAGCTCTTCTCGGAGGCTCCATAGCGGCGGGTATTCGCTCAACTCTCGACGCTTTGGCCACTAAAACCTCTTTGCTCCCTTCAATCCATATTGAAGCCCCAAAAAGCGTTATCGGAACTAACACTGTGGACTGCATGAAATCAGGCCTTGTTATAGGCGCGGCGGCTATGCTCGATGGAATGATAGACCGAATCGAGGATGAGCTCGGAGAAAAGGCAACCGTTGTTGCAACGGGTGGGCTTTCAGAGATGGTTATAAAGGAATGCCGAAAGGATATAGTTTACGATAACAACCTTCTTTTGGACGGACTTTACAAGATATATAAGAAAAACATTTAATTTCGGCTTCAATTTCAGTGCATATATAAATTAAAAGAGCTGCATCCCAAAAGGAGCAGCATCAGGAGGAATTTATTATGAAAACAAAAAATCAGGTTGAGAGAATCGCAATTCTCGGTGTTTTTATCGCAATAATCGCAGTTTTGCAACTTCTCAGCTACGTTGTGAAAATCGGGACGTTTAACCTTTCCCTCGTTTTGATCCCGATAGTTTTGGGGGCTCATTTATATGGCGCAAAGGCGGGAGCAATTCTCGGCGCGGTTTTCGGAGTTGTTGTCAGCATCTGCTCGATGACAGGTCTCGACGGCGGCGGATTTATCCTCTTTTCGGCAAGCCCTTTTCTGACCGTTGCCATCTGCATTATCAAAGGCGCGGCGGCAGGAGCAGTTGCAGGATGGATTGCCAGGCTTACTAAAAACTGCAATCGATACCTTTCCATCTTCATTTCCGCAATAGCAGCGCCAATAGTGAATACAGGTATTTTCATTTTGGGGCTTACCTTATTTTTCCATGATATTCTTATTGCTTGGGCAGGAGGTCAGCCGACCGTTAGCTATATTATAATGGGTCTTGTCGGCGTAAATTTCCTTATTGAGCTCGGAATTAACATATTTGCGGCGCCCTCCCTTTTAACCGTTACGAAGGCGCTCAAAAAATAAAAAAGGATACTTTTTATGTATAATCTTTCTGACATCGGGGTTTTGAAGCAGTTGCTTTTTGAAGCAGGCTTCAGCTTCAAAAAATCCCTCGGACAAAACTTTCTCATAAACCCCTCTGTTTGCCCCGATATGGCAGATGCCTCGGGCTGCGAGGGAATAGGTGTTATCGAAATTGGAACGGGAATCGGCGTTTTATCGCAGGAGCTCGCAAAAAGAGCAAAAAAGGTTGTTTGCATTGAAATTGATAAGCGACTCGAGCCGATACTTGAAAAAACTCTTAGCGATTTTGATAATATCGAGATAGTTTGGGAAGACGTTATGAAGCTCGACCTTCATGCTCTTATAAAAGAAAAATTCGGGTGTATGCCGGTTGTTATCTGCGCTAATCTCCCATATTATATAACCTCCCCTATAATTATGATGCTTTTAGAAAGCCGACTGCCGATAGAAGCCATAACAGTTATGGTTCAAAAAGAAGCCGCCGAAAGGCTTTCAGCGAAGGTCGGCTCGAGAGAGGCGGGGGCAGTTACGGTGGCTGTAAATTACTATGCCGAATGCGAAACCGTCAGAAAAGTTTCGCGAGGCTCGTTTATGCCTCAGCCGAATGTTGACAGCACCGTTATAAAACTCAATGTTCGCAAAGAGCCGACAGAAAAACTCCTCGACGAAAAGAAATTTTTTAGATTCGTTCGAGCGGGCTTTGAGCAACGCAGAAAAACATTAACCAATTCCTGCGCGGCAATTCTTCATATAAATAAGGGCGCGCTCTCTGAAGCTTTAGAGGCTTGCGGACTTAGAAGCGACGCGAGAATCGAAAGCCTTTCTATGAAAGAGCTCTCGGAGCTTTGCAACAAGCTGATCGAATGCGGCGCATTTTAAATTTTAGTTTTTAATATAATTCATATAAAAAGGAGATGCATTTTATGAGCAAGATCATCACAATCAGCCGAGAATTTGGAAGCGGAGGAAGATTTGTTGGAGAGCTTTTGGCAAAAAAGCTTAACATCCCCTTCTATGATAATGAGCTTATCAAGATGATAGCAAAGGAAAGCAATTATTCGGATGAATTCGTTAAAGAAAGCGAGGATACGAAGAATTATTCCTTCCTTTATAACCTCGCAACAGAGGGCTTTTATATGCATAATCCTTATGGCGCATTAGCCCCTACGGATAAGCTTTTCGTTATCCAAACCGAGATTATAAAGGAGCTTGCGGAAAAAGGACCTTGCGTTATAATCGGAAGATGCGCAGACTATATCCTTCGCGATCGCGATGATGTTCTCAACGTTTTCATCACCTGCGATATGCCGCACCGCGTTGAGAGATGCCTTAAATATTATGGCATCAACGAAAAGGACGTTGAAAAATCGCTCAAGAAAAAGGATAAGGCAAGAGCCTCTAATTATAACTACCACACAGGTGGCGAATGGGGTAACGCCAGAAACTATGATATAACCTTAAACAGCGGTAGCTTCGGCGCTGAAAAATGCGCAGAAATTATTGCAAAGCTCGCTTCGGAATAATTCAAAAAGCAGAAAAAGGCAGAGCCAAAACGGCTCTGCCTATATTTTTTAGCCTTTTGAGTTTTCTTCCAGAAGCTCGATAAATCCCCTCATAAAGGGAGAAATCCAGCGATTTTTATGAACGAGAAGCTGGCTCATATATTTTTGAGGCTCGAGCTCGGTTTCAGGGCTTACGAGAGCGCCACTTTCCAACTCGCGCCTTACGTAGTATTCCGGAAGAAAGCCTATGCCCATTCCTTTTTTTATAAGCTCTGCAATAACGTAAACGCTATCGACCTCGACCGCTACTTTTAAACTTTCACCGCTTTTTTCCGCCATTGATTTGAGCTTACCATAGCAAAAGCCCTCGCGCTCGGTTACGAGGAAATCATATCCGAAAAGCTCTTTGGCAGAAATTTTCTCGCCTCTTGCCGCGGGATGCTCGGGAGCGCATATTATAACTATCTCCTCTTCCTTTTTAAAGCAGCATTTTATATCGGGGTCGGATTCAAGACTTTTGGAAACGTAGAGCATATCTAAAGTATTATGCCGAAGCTCCTCTAAAAGCTCTGCCGTATGGGCACTTTTAAAGCTAAGCTCGATATTTTTAAAATTTTTCTTGAATTTTGGCAAAAGCTCAGGGATAACGCCCAACATAAGAGATTCAGTTACTCCAACTCTAAGCCTACCCTTGGCTCCATCGGCTGTGGCGGAAATGCTCTCCGCTTTTTCAACCGCCTTCATTATTTCATAAGCCGCGGGCAAAAATTCTTCACCAAAGGCAGTTAGCGAAATTTTCTTTCCTATTCTATCAAAAAGCGGGAAGCCGAGCTCCTCTTCTAATTGCTTTATCTGGGTTGTAACGGTGGACTGAACGTAGCTTTGCTCCTCTGCCGCTTTGGTGAAGCTTTTAAACTCGGCGGCAAGCAAAAAAGTTTTAATATTTCTTATATCCATTTTCTTCCTCTTTTCAAAAAAAATGATGAATATTATCAAATCAATTCGTTTTACAAATGCATTATACCGCATTATACTCAATTTGTAAACATCAAATTTTAAAAAGGCGGAAGATTTATGAAGGCAAAAATAAAAGGGGCTTTCCTCCCATACATTATCATTGTTTTTATGGCGATATTGCTCGCTTTAAACTATCATATTTTCATTATCGAAAACGAATTTGCGCCCGCAGGGATCAACGGAATCGCAACCATGCTTCAATATAAAACGGGGTTTTCCATAAGCTACGCGACCCTCATCACCAACATCCCCTTAAGCCTGGTCGCCTTTTTTGTGGTCAGCCGAAAATACGGGCTTCGCTCCCTCGTTTTCTCCCTTGTTTATTCCTTCGCCTATTTAGGGCTTCAGAGCTTTGATTTCGACAATATTATTTATGACGCTGGCGGACACGATACTATCTTCCCCGTTATAATAAGCGGTGTTTTATCGGGAATAGTTTGCGGTGTTTGCTTTAAATACAGCTCCTCGAGCGGAGGAATGGAAACGGTTTCAAAATGCATTTCGGCTAAAAAGCCAGAGGTTAATTTCTTTATAGTTGCCTTCGCGCTCAACTTTTTGGTTGCATTTATTTCCCTTTTTGTTTATTCGGATAAAGGCTATCTTGATTACAAGCCCGTTGCCCTTTGCATAACCTATTGCTTTATTCTCAATTTCGTTGGAAACTACATTATGAAGGGAACCAAAACCGCCTATAAATTCACGGTTATTACCTCTTCCCCCGATGCGCTTATTGCCGATATAAACTCGGTTATTCGCCACGGAGCCACCAAGATCGAGGCAAGCGGCTCCTTTACGAATGCCGAAAAAACGGTTTTATTATGCGTTGTTAATCCCCATCAGCTGAACGATTTCAAGAAAATAATCGAAAAATACGATGCCTTCGCCTTCTGCGAGACGGTTAACGAAACCTACGGAAACTTCAAAAAAATCAAGCCTCAAAAATAAACAAAGCAAAAAAATACCAAGGCAGTTTTAAACCACCTTGGTATTTTTATTTATTCATTAAACCTTTTTAACGCCGATTACGACCTTTTCGCCGTTGATATCCCATTCCTTGGTAAATCCATCGGGTTTTGCCATCGAAACGGAATCTGCAAGGGTATCTCCGCCGATATCGGACGCCAATCTCGAAACAACGTCGGAAATCTTTTCGGAGCCCTCAACGCTTACGATTATATGGTCCATAACGTTGAAGTCGGCTTCCTTACGCATGGTTTGAATCTTGCTGATAAGCTCGCGAACGAAGCCTTCGTCGATAAGCTCATCTGTAAGCTCGGTATCGAGAGCAACGGTTACTCCTCTATCAGAAAGGGTGAAGAAACCTTCCTTTTGAGCAGTTGAAATGAGGAGGTCTTCCTCTTCGAGAACTATTCTTCCTGAAGGAAGCTCGAGACTCAAAGAGCCATCCTTATCAAGCTCTGCTTTAGCTGCGGCGCCATCGATTTGTGCAAGCGCAGTTCTGATTTCTCCGAGCTGCTTGCCGAATTTCGGGCCAACAGTTTTGAGCTGAGGCTTAAATACATAAGAAACCATATCGCTGAGGTCGGCCTTAAAATCAACCATCTTAACGTTAAGCTCATCCTTGATGATTTCAACGAACTCATCTGCAAGCTCGGTTTCAGCTGCCACAAACATTTTCGCGAGAGGCTGACGGTTTTTGCGATTAGAGCCGTTTCTTGCGGCACGACCGAGAACAACAACCTTCAGCACTTCATCCATGCTCTCTTCGAGCGCTTTATCGATAGCTTTTTCCTCAACCTCCGGGAAATCACAAAGATGAACACTCTCGGGAGCAGACTTATCTACACTTCTCACAAGGTTGAGATAGATACTTTCTGCCATAAAGGGAATCATCGGTGCGGCAGCCTTCGCTGTTACAACCAGAGCTTTATAAAGGGTGAGATAAGCGGTTATCTTATCGTCGGTTAATTCCTCCTGCCAATATCTTTCACGGCCGCGGCGAACGTACCAGTTAGACATTTCATCAACAAAGCTCTCGAGTGCTCTTGCGGCCTCGGGGATTCTATAATTTCCGAGGTTTTCATCAACCGCCTTCACCATCGAATTGAGCCTTGACATAAGCCATTTATCCATAACGGTCATCTTGGATTCATCGAGGGTGTATTTAGTTGGGTCAAATTCATCTATATTAGCATAAAGAACATAGAAAGCATAGGTATTCCAAAGGGTGCCCATAAATTTGCGCTGACCCTCGGTTACAGCCTTTCCGTGGAAGCGGTTGGGGAGCCAGGGAGCAGAATTAGTATAGAAATACCAACGAATAGCATCTGCGCCATAGGTTCTGAGAGCCTCCATAGGCTCAACTGCATTTCCCTTGGATTTGGACATCTTCTGTCCGTTTTCATCCTGAACGTGTCCCAAAACGATAACGTTTTTATAAGGCGCCTTATTGAAAATAAGGGTTGAAATCGCAAGAAGCGAATAGAACCAGCCTCTTGTTTGGTCAACTGCTTCGGAAATAAAGTTCGCGGGGAACTGAGCCTCGAAAAGCTCTTTATTTTCAAAGGGATAATGATGCTGAGCGAAGGGCATGGCTCCTGAATCAAACCAACAGTCGATAACCTCGGGAACGCGCTTCATCTCGCCGCCGCACTCGGGGCATTTTAATACTACGTCATCAATAAAGGGTCTATGAAGCTCGATATCCTCGGGGCAGTTATCGCTCATTGCTTTAAGCTCCTCGATGCTTCCTACTGTATGGATATGACCGCAGGAGCATTCCCAGATATTAAGAGGAGTTCCCCAATAGCGGTTACGAGAGATTCCCCAATCCTGAACGTTTTTGAGCCAATCGCCGAAACGACCGGTTCCGATGCTCTCGGGGATCCAGTTGATAGTATTATTATTTCTGATAAGGTCTTCCTTAACAGCGGTCATCTTGATAAACCAAGACTCTCTTGCATAATAAATGAGAGGAGTATCGCAGCGCCAGCAATGGGGATACTCATGCTCAAATTTAGGAGCAGAGAAAAGCTTTCCGTCCTTTTCGAGGTCAACAAGCACCATCGGGTCTGCTTTCTTTACGAAAACACCCGCATAAGGAGTTTCCTCGGTTAAGTTACCCTGACCGTCAACAAACTGAACGAAGGGCAAATCATATTTTCTGCCAACATTGGCATCATCCTCACCGAAGGCGGGAGCGATATGAACGATACCTGTACCGTCGGCCATTGTTACGTAGCTATCGCAGGTGATGAAGTGACCCTTTTTCTTCTGCTTTTCACAGGTGGGTTTAACAAAATCGAAAAGGGGCTCATATTCTTTATATTCAAGGTCGCTTCCCTTATATTCTTCGATTATCTCATAGGCCTTGCCCTCTTCAGAAAGCCCGCCTAAAACCTTATCACAAAGGGCGGCTGCGAGATAGTAAGTAAAGCCGTCTGCCGCTTTAACCTTTAAATATTTATCATCGGGATTAACACAAAGCGCAACGTTTGAAGGCAATGTCCAAGGGGTTGTTGTCCAAGCGAGGAAATACGCATCCTCTCCAACCGCCTTAAAGCGAACAACTGCCGAGCGCTCCTTAACTGTTTTATAGCCTTGAGCCACCTCATGAGAAGAAAGAGGTGTTCCGCAGCGGGGGCAATAAGGTACAATCTTGAAGCCCTTATAAAGAAGGTCCTTTTCCCAGATTGTTTTAAGAGCCCACCATTCTGACTCAATAAAGTTATTGTCATAGGTAACATAAGGATCGTCCATATCAGCCCAGAAGCCTACTGTACCTGAGAAATCCTCCCACATTCCCTTATATTTCCAAACGCTCTCTTTGCAATGGTCGATAAAAGGAGCGATTCCATATTCTTCAATCTGCTCTTTACCATCGAGGCCGAGCTTCTTCTCAACCTCTAATTCAACGGGGAGACCATGAGTATCCCAGCCTGCTTTTCTCGGAACCATGCAGCCCTTCATTGTTCTGTATCTCGGAATCATATCCTTGATAACGCGGGTTAAAACGTGGCCTATATGAGGCTGACCGTTTGCGGTTGGAGGGCCATCATAAAAAACATAAGGCTCGCCCTTGGCGCGAGACTCTATGCTCTTCTTAAAAATCGCTTCTTTTTCCCAAAATTCAGCGATTTCTTTCTCCTGTTCAACAAAATTAAGATTTGGCGAAATGCTTTTATACATTTTCCTTTTTCTCCTTCTCTTTAAGCCGTTAGGTTTTTAAAAAACCTTGACACATATTTATACAATATAAAATATAACACAACCGTTTGCTTTTTTCAAGAGTATTTATAAAATATGTCTCGATAAAAAGCAGAATCCTTCATCGAAAAGGCATCTCCCTGACCTCCAACGATGATATGGTCCAACATCCGAACGCCAAAGCTTCTCATCAAAGCGACAAGAATCTTGGTCGTTTCTTTATCGCTTTCGGACGGAACCGGAACCCCACCGGGATGATTATGGCAAACCATCGCGCAAACCGATTTATTCTGAATAAGGCGTCGCAGAGTTTCTCTGTTATCCGTTAAAACCTTATTTATCGAACCTTTTGCGATTATGTCAAAGGATATCACGCGACATTTATTATCGAGGCAAACAACCGAAAAGGTTTCCTCTGTAAAGCCCTTGTATTTCTCCTTGAAAAACTCAAGAGCGCTGTTGGTTGAATCGAGAAAAACGCTGATTTTTTTATATTTATCTCTTTGATAAGCTTCAAAAAAAGGGAGCAGAGTTTTTATAAAAAGCGCAGAATTATGAGATATTCCCTCAATCTCAATAAGCTCTTCTATCGGCGCATCAAAAACCGCATAAAGCGTGCCGAAACGGTCAAGAAGTCTATGCGCTATCGGGTTGGTATCCTTTTGCGGAATAGCATAAAATAAGAGCATCTCGAGAATCTGATGGTCCTCGAAATTTTCAAAACCACCCTCGTTTAAAAATCTCTGTTTAAGCCTTTGGCGATGCCCTGCGTGCTCGTTTTTTGTCAAGGTTAGCAGTCCTTTCTTCATGCAATCTTCCATAATATACCACAATCTGAGGTTTTCTGTCAAGACTAGACATTTGACAGATTCGGGATTTTTATGATATAATCTTTAGGTTATAAGCATACTATGGAAGGCGTTATCTATGAGAGAATTTAAAATTGGTCCAAATGACGCAGGGCAAAGGCTGGATAAATTTATAACCAAGGCTATGCCCGCGCTCCCCAAAACGCTTATGTATAAATACATAAGGCTCAAAAGAATAAAGCTCAACGGCAAGCGCGCCGAAATTTCCTCGAGGCTCTCCTCGGGGGATATTGTTTCGGCTTATATTAACGATGAATTTTTCGCCGAGGTTGAGAAGAAATACGACTTTATGTCGGCATCCAAAAGCCTCGATATCGTTTATGAAGATGAAAACATCCTGCTGGTTGATAAGCGCCAAGGGCTTCTCGTTCACCCCGACGATAAAGAATATTGCGATACCCTTATCGCAAGGATTCAGCATTATCTCTATGATAAAGGTGAATACCTCCCAGATGAGGAAAACAGTTTCCGCCCCGCCCTTGCGAACCGCATAGACAGAAACACGGGCGGCATAGTTATCGCCGCAAAAAATGCCGAGGCTTTGAGAATCCTTTGCGACAAAATCAAATTCCGCGAGATCGATAAATACTATCTCGCCGCGGTTCACGGAATACCGAAGCAAAAATCGGCAACCCTCGAGGGCTACCTCGAAAAAAATGAAGATAAAAATATTGTTTTTATAAAGAAAAATAAAACGGATGAAAACCGCATTATCAAGACAAAATATAACGTAGTAAGAGAAAAAAAGGATATCGCGCTTTTAAAGGTTGAGCTGCTCACGGGCAGAACCCATCAGATCAGAGCGCATCTTGCCTCCATCGGGCATCCGCTGCTGGGCGATGGAAAGTATAGCAAAATAGGCTCTTCCGATAAAAAGCAAGGCTTCCGCCACCACGCGCTTTAT
>JAZORV010000184.1:0-3930 GCA_045656785.1 Acutalibacteraceae bacterium
CCGATTAAGAAGTTCTTTAACACAAGCGGTCTTTTATATAAATCATTAGACCTTAAAAATAAACTTCCCGAAATGACTCAGGATGAGATGCTGAAACTCCTCGCAACAGACGGTATGCTTGTTAAAAGGCCGTTGCTCATCGGTGATGATTTTGTGCTTGTTGGGTTTAAAGAATCAGAATATACTGAACGTTTATAATTTGTCGCTTATGAGGCGACCATAAGAGTTCAATGACGCTATATAATGTGATTGCAAGGTTCGAGAGAGCTTTGAAATCACATTATTTTTTTGGAGGTTTTTTATTATGAAAAAAGATGTTACTGAACTCGTATTTATTTTGGACAGAAGTGGCTCTATGGCAGGACTTGAGAGCGACACTATCGGCGGTTTTAATGCGATGATTGAAAAGCAGAAGAAGGATGATATCCCCTGTTACGTTTCGACTATTCTTTTCAACGGAGAAAGCGAGGTTATTCACGACAGAGAGAAAATTAAGGAAATCAGACCGATGACAGATAGGGATTACGTTGTTGGAGGCTGCACGGCGCTTTTAGACGCTATTGGAGGAGCTATTCATCACATAGGCAGACTCCATAAATACTTTGGAAAGGGCGCACCTCAGCACACGATGTTTGTTATTACAACCGACGGCTTCGAAAATGCAAGTTGCCGATACACAAGCGATCAGGTTAAAATGATGATCGAGCGCCAAAAGGAAAGATATGGCTGGGAGTTCTTATTTATCGGCGCAAATATCGATGCTATTGAAACTGCCGGAAAAATGGGCATTGCTCCCGACAGGGCGGTTAATTATAACGCAGACAAAAAAGGAACCGCCATTCTTTATGATGCGGTTGCTGAAGCTGTAACCGCAGTCAGAGCAAACGCTCCATTAAAGGCCGACTGGATGGATAGCATTGACAGAGATTTTAAAAACCGAAAGAAATAATTTTTTGGTGGAGAGTTTTGGCTCTCCACCATTTTTATTGAAATATCTTTGAAATAAAATTTATTAAAATGCATAAAGCGAATCCAAAAACAGTCGGCAAAACTGCTGAAACAAACGCCCATTTTATGCTCCCCGTTTCTTTTTTTAGAGTTAAGAAGGTTGTTGAGCAAGGGAAATGCAGCAGCGAAAAAACAAGGAAGCACACCGCGGTTGTTTCGCTCCATCCATTTTTCATAAGGACTTCTCCGATTCCCGAGGTTGCCGACATCAACGCTGAACCGCCCGAATAGCCCATAATCGCCAATGGCAAAACGATTTCGTTGGCAGGAAAGCCTAAGATAAACGCCAAAAGGATAGTTCCGTCGAGGCCCATTAATTTCCCTATCGGGTTGAGCGCGCTTGATACTATTGTTAAAAGAGACTCTCCGTTGATACTTACGTTTGCAAGCCCCCATATAATAAGTCCTGCAGGCGCCGCAACCTTTATAGCTCTTAATAAAAGCTTTAAGGTTTTTTCTTTAAGGCTTACTATCATCACCCTTAAAAAATCGGGCTTTCTTATAGGCGGAAGCTCCATTACATAAGATGAGCCTTCTCCTTTAAGCAGAGTTTTCGATAATAGCGCAGTCGCAATAAAGGTAAATCCCACACCAATCAATACAATTAATCCGAGCCCTATCGCAGAGCTTACGCTACCTCCAAAGAATAGAGCTATTATCACTATCATCGCGGGAAATTTACCATTACAAGGAACAAAACAATTTGTTATAGCGGCCAAGAGTCTTTCCCTTTTAGAATTTATAATTCTGCATCCCATAACCCCCGCCGCATTACAACCGAATCCCATGCACATGGTCAGAGCCTGTTTTCCGCAAGCGCGACATTTTGCAAAGGGACGGTCGAGATTAAAAGCAACTCTCGGCAGAAATCCCGATTCCTCCAAAACCGCAAATAGCGGAAAAAATATCGCCATCGGAGGAAGCATAACCGAAACCACCGCCGAAAGCACTCGAAAAATCCCGAAAACGACAGCATCGTGAAATACTTTTGGAGCACCAAAAAGCATAATAAAATCCGAAAGCAGATTCTCGAGATACGAAAACAACTCTTCCAAAAAACGAGACGGATAATTTGCGGCAGAAATGGTAAGCCAAAAAACTATCATCAGCATTAGAAGCATTAATGGGAAGCCGATAATTTTGCTCGAAAGAAGTTTATCGATAGTATTGACTTTTCTCTTTTTTTCTCTTTTAACCGTTTCTTTAGCTATGCTTGAGGCTATTTTATTAAGCTCCTCGGGGGATTTGTTTTCGGATAGCTTCATTGGAACGGGCACAGCCGCATCATCTATCGCCCTCTTTAGCTCTTCTATCCCCTCTTTTTTTCTTGCGCTAAAGGGAATCACGCGCATCCGGAGCCTCTCTGATAGCCTTTTTATATCAATTTCTATATTTTGCTTTTTGGCTTCATCCATAAAGTTTAAGCACATAACCATAGGATAACCCATTTTAATCAGCTGTAAGCAAAGGTAGAGATTTCTCTCGAGCAGCTCGGCATCGCTTACGAAAACTATTAAGTCGACCTTTCCCGACAACAGAAAATCTCTTGTTTCCTTTTCTTCGGTTGATAAGGGAGATAATGAATATGTACCGGGGGTATCTACAATTATGTATTCCTCTCTTTTAGTTTTAAACCTTCCCCTCGCGTTTTCAACTGTTTTACCCGTCCAGTTTCCCGTATGCTGGTTTTGCCCTGTTAAAATATTAAAAACCGAACTTTTACCAACGTTTGGATTGCCGACTAAAGCTATTATTTTTCTTTTTCTATCTACATTATTATATATAAAAGGGTTATTCAATTCTGCTCACCCTTATTTTTTTGCAATCGTTTCGCCGCAGTGCAACAACCGCGCCTTTTATAAGAAATGCCTTTGGGTCGCCCAAAATGCTTTTGGCAAAAAACTCTATTTCTTCCCCCGAAATAAAGCCTAAATCCATAAGCCTTTTCTTAATTTCCGCATTTATCGACATTTTCGAAATAATAGCCCTCTCGTTCGGCTTCAATTCATCAAGAAGTATAGTTTTCACAAAAATTCTCCTTTTCCTCTATACTATTATATTCCAAGTGCGTTTTTTTGTTAAAACCACTATATCTTGTGTTGTACAAAAAATTGCGCCTTTATTTAGCGTTTTCGCATAAATAGGGGCTTTGTGGCGCTTTTTTAATCAAGAAACCAGTCAAAAATCCCATATATTGGAAAAATATTTCTAAAAAACCACAATATCTTGTATTTTGACTATTGACAGAGATGTTTTCTTATGATATAATAGCAAAGCACTCACTAACGATGCTTAATTTTCACCAAAAAAGAAAGGATTCTTATGAAAATCGGAGGCTTTCAAAAACTTACTCTGCTTGATTTTCCCGGCAGAACCGCTTGCACGGTATTCACAGGAGGCTGCAATATGCGATGCCCCTTTTGCCACAATGCAGGGCTTGTTTTAACCCCGAATGCATCTTCATTTTCGGAAGATGAAATCTTCGAATACCTTTCAAAAAGAAGCGGAATCATAGATGGTGTTTGCATAACGGGCGGTGAACCGCTTTTGCAACACGATATAAAGGATTTTCTGCTAAAGGTGAAAGGGCTTGGCTTTAAAGTTAAGCTTGATACCAACGGAACAGACCCGCAAAAGCTTGAAGCTCTCATAAACGATGGATTGCTTGATTATATAGCTATGGATATAAAGAGCAGCGCTGAAGGCTATGAAAAGGTTGCGGGAGTTTCCATTGATATCGAAAGAATCAAGAGAAGTATCGCTGTGATAAAGAATAGCTCCCTGCCCCATGAATTCCGAACAACGGCAGTTAAAGGGCTTCATTCTATCGAGGATTTCGCAAAAATTCATGAGCTTATCGGCTCAGATTCCCGTTATTTTATTCAGAAATTCGTTGATTCGGGAAATCTTATTAAGGAAGGT
>JAZORV010000185.1:0-2613 GCA_045656785.1 Acutalibacteraceae bacterium
TTAAGCAAAATTAAATTTTAATATTTAATTTTGCACAACACTCATTGCAATGGAATAGAACAAATTTTTATTGAAAATTTGTCGCAAAATCAAAGATTTTGCGGCGAAACAATCTTGTTTCGCCTAACCTATACCATTATAATATTAGCAAATATATATGTTAGATTTTAAATTCGCTCGAACGAAACTCTGTAGCGAAAATTCGGCTTCAATGTAGGGGCGAATAATATTCGCCCCTACATTGAAACGCAAACAAACTTTTCTATCGAAAGACCGATAAATCCGCAAATAGCGGGCGAGTGCTACTCGCCCCTACTGCTTCGCCTTTCGGCGAAGAACGGAACTACCCCTCAGTCTTTCAAGCCGATAAATCACCTTGAAATCCAGCTCCCCTCGCAAGGGGAGCCGCGGGTCGGTGCTTCGCTTCGGTTTTAGCGCATAGTTAGGCTTCTGCTAAATCTTAAAAGCGGGCGAGTGCTACTCGCCCCTACTGCTTCGCCACAAGGCGAAGTTCGAAATTACCTCGCAGTCTTTTGGCTCGAAAACGATCGAAATTTCGGAATTTATATAAGAAATCCCCGAGCCGGCAAGCTCGAGGATTTTTATAATATTAAGGTTGCTTTTTTCTCGGATAGGGCTTCTTTTCATCGGTCAGCTCTGCGATATAATCCATGCTTGTTCCGAGGGCTAAAGCAATCTTTCTGCATTGCTCAAAGGTGCAATATCTTTTTCCGCTCTCGATTTTTGAATAATCGCTTTGGTCGATTCCTGTTAAATGTTGCATTTTAATTTGCGTGAACCCTTTTTCTTTTCTTAAATCCTTCAATCTGCTCATTTTTATCACCTACTTATATTATGGCAAAATGACCTATTGATTTTAGGGTGAAATTGACCTATAATATAATTAAGGAGTTGGTATTTTGGCGGAATTTTGTTTCAAATGTTTAAAAGAGATTAGCTCAGAGAATTTGAGCGAAAAAAATTTTGTTTTATCAAAGGATTTATATTTATGCGAAGGCTGCGGTAAATACAAAAAAGTTGTTGTGAAATATAAAAGGAGATTTCGTTTTCCAAAGCTCAGATATAAAATTTTCTCATTCTTTAAAGATAGCTTCAAGGGTAGGTAATATTCCCAAAGCCTTTTTCATATAATTAACTAAAAAAGGGAAAGGCAGGATAAAGGAATGAAAACCTATAAGCCTGAAGGATGGCTGAGCCAAAAGATGCCGAAATCAAAGCTCTCGCCCTCCTTTTTATATGAAGCAAGGGAATCGGGCGAGATAGTTGAAGCAAGGGCGACGATGTGCGATTTCGACCACAATCTCGTTGTTGATTTAGGCTCGATGCAGGGCGTTATCCCTCGCTTGGAGGGAACTGTCGGAATGGAAAGCGGAAGGGTTAAGGATATCGCGCTGATATCTCGTGTCGGTAAGGCGGTGCAGTTCGTTATCGATGATATCAAGGCGGATGAAAACGGAAAACCCTATTGTATTTTGTCAAGAAGGCGAGCGCAGGAAAGATGCCAAAGGGAATATATCGAAAAACTCTCACCGGGCGATATAATAGATGCGAGGGTGACCCATCTCGAATCCTTCGGGGCATTTTGCGATATCGGATGCGGAATAATTGCTCTGCTTCCCATTGATTCAATATCTGTTTCAAGAATAACCCACCCGAGCGACCGCTTTTTGGCGGGGGAGGATATAAAGGTTGTTGTGAAATCCATCGATAGCATGGGCAGAATCACCCTTTCTTCCAAGGAGCTTCTCGGAACGTGGGAAGAAAATGCGAGCCGATTTTCGCAAGGGCAGACCGTTTCGGGGAAGGTGCGCTCGGTTGAGGAATATGGAATATTCGTTGAGCTGGCTCCGAATCTCGCAGGGCTTGCTGAAACTCGCAAGGGGGTCGAGGTCGGGCAGACCGCCAGCGTTTACATAAAGAGCTTAAACCCCGAAAAAATGAAGGTTAAGCTCATTATTATCGATTCTTTTGATAGCGCCGATGAGATAGAAACTGAGTATTTTATAAATTCGGGGCATATCGATTATTGGAAATATTCCCCGAAAGAGAGCAGAAAAATTATTGAAACCGATTTTTGTGCACTTGAAAAAGAGAGCTACGTATAGTATAATAATAGGGTCGATGAAAGTCGGCCTTATTATATTTTAAAGGAAGTTTTTTAAATGGCAGAAGAAAAGAAAAGCGGATGCTCGGGAAATTGCGCATCCTGCTCGGAAAAATGCTCCTCGAAGGAAAGCCTTTTGGAGCCATTAAATCAATATAGCAGCATTAAAAAGGTTATCGCGGTTGTAAGCGGTAAGGGCGGAGTCGGAAAATCGCTGACAACCGCCATGAGCGCCGTTATGATGGCAAGAAGAGGCTATAAGGTTGGAATTTTGGATGCCGATATAACAGGCCCCTCTATCCCCAAAATTTTCGGAATAAATGCGCGAGCTATGCAAAATGAGCTCGGAATTTTGCCTGCAGAAACCAGGGGCGGAATCAAGATAATGTCGGTTAATCTCCTTTTAGAAACCCCCGAATCCCCCGTTGTTTGGCGCGGCCCCGTTATCGCGGGCGCGGTTAAGCAGTTCTGGACCGACGTTGTCTGGG
>JAZORV010000186.1:0-3737 GCA_045656785.1 Acutalibacteraceae bacterium
GTGACAACTCCTTGGCTCACAGAACGACATGGCTACGATCCGACTTGTTGTAGCTCCCGATGATCCGCTTGTTCTCGGTGCAGTTGATGCCCTTGAAGCAAAAGGTATTCCTTGCTTTGGCCCAAAGGCTAATGCCGCAATAATCGAGGGAAGCAAGGTCTTTTCGAAAAACTTAATGAAAAAATATAATATCCCAACTGCGAGATACGAGGTTTTCAATAATATAGAAGAAGCTCTTGAATATCTTGATACCGCGCCTATTCCAACCGTTATCAAGGCGGATGGATTAGCTCTCGGAAAGGGCGTTATAATTGCCGAAACGAGAGAAGCTGCAAAAAAAGCGGTCAAATCCATGATGGAGGATAAGGTTTTCGGAAAAAGCGGTGATAATATCGTTATCGAGGAGTTCTTAACAGGCCCCGAGGTTTCGGTTCTGAGCTTTACCGATGGTAAAACCCTCATTCCTATGATTTCTTCTATGGACCATAAGAGAGCAGGGGATAACGATACAGGTCTCAATACAGGAGGCATGGGAACTGTTGCCCCAAATCCTTATTATACAGAAGATGTTGCAAAGGAATGTATGGAGAAAATCTTCATCCCAACAATGAACGCAATGAATTCCGAGGGCAGACCCTTTAAAGGTTGCCTTTATTTCGGGCTTATGCTAACTCCGAATGGCCCTAAGGTAATAGAATATAACTGCCGCTTCGGAGACCCCGAAACGCAGGTCGTTTTGCCTCTGCTTGATACCGACCTTTTTGAGGTTATGCAAGCAGTAACAAACGAAAACTTGAGCGAAATTGAGGTTAAATTCAAAAATCAGCACGCTTGCTGTGTTATTATGGCTTCTAAAGGTTATCCTGAGGCTTATGAAAAGGGTTATCAGATGGATATTCCTGCTGAGATTTCGGATAATGTTTTCGTTGCGGGAGCAAAAATTGAAGGCGGTAAGCTTTTAACGAATGGCGGAAGAGTTTTGGGTGCCACCGCAATCGGTGACGACCTTAAATCCGCAATAGCTTCGGCTTACGGCTTGGTTGAGAAAATCAGCTTTGATAATGCGTATTTCCGCCATGATATCGGCGCTCGTGCGCTAAAGGCAGTAGAGGAGAAAAACTAAAATGGTATATAGAGTTTACGTAGAAAAGAAAAAGAGCCAGGCTTTCGAAGCTAAAGCCCTTTATTCCGATGCAACTCAGCTTCTCGGAATAGATAAGCTTAAAGACGTTCGCATCATCAATCGTTATGATGCGGAAAATATCTCTGAAGAATTATTTGAATATGCTAAAGGAACGGTTTTCTCCGAGCCTCAGCTTGATGACGTTTCGGATGAATTGGACCTTTCCGGCGCCGTTTATTTTGCGGTTGAGTTCCTTCCCGGTCAGTTCGACCAGAGAGCGGATTCTGCTGCCCAGTGTATTCAGATAATCTCTCAAGGCAACAGACCCACTATCAAAACCGCAAAGGTGTACGCTCTTTATGGCGAGCTTTCGGAAAATGATATTAATGAAATCAAAAAATACGTTATCAACCCCGTTGAGGCGAGAGAGGCATCTTTAGATAAACCCGAAACCCTCAAGGTTGATTACGCTATACCAACAGAGGTTGAAACCCTCGTTGGCTTTATTGAGCTTGATAGAGCAGGGCTTGAAAAGTTTGTTTCGGATTATGGCCTCGCAATGGATGCTGATGATATTCAGTTCTGTCAGGATTATTTCAAATCCGAGCATCGCGACCCAACCATAACCGAAATCAGAATGATTGATACATATTGGTCAGACCATTGCCGTCATACAACCTTCTTAACCGTTATTGATGACGTTAAGTTTGAGGATGAGCTTTTAGCGGAAGCCTATAACGATTATATCGAAACAAGAAAGGCTCTGGGCAGAACAAAGCCCGTTTGCCTTATGGATATAGCGACCTTGGCTGTTCGCCATCTCAAAAAGGAAGGCAAACTCGATAAGCTTGATGAATCGGTAGAAATCAACGCTTGTACCGTTAAAATCGAAATCGAGGTTGACGGTGTAAAAGAGCCTTGGCTTCTCCTCTTTAAGAATGAAACACATAACCACCCAACAGAAATTGAGCCCTTCGGTGGAGCTGCAACCTGTATCGGTGGCGCTATTCGTGACCCGCTTTCAGGCAGAAGCTATGTTTATGGCGCGATGCGCGTAACCGGTGCGGCAGATCCCTTAAAGCCTGTTAACGAAACTATGGAAGGCAAGCTTCCTCAAAGAAAAATCGTAACAACTGCTGCTGCAGGCTATTCATCTTATGGTAACCAGATAGGCCTCGCAACAGGTATCGTTGATGAGATATATCACGATGGCTATGCCGCAAAGAGAATGGAAATAGGCGCAGTTATTGCTGCAGCTCCCGCTGAGAATGTTCGCAGAGAGCGTCCCGATCCCGGCGATGTTGTTATTTTGCTTGGCGGCAGCACAGGTCGTGACGGTTGCGGCGGCGCAACAGGCTCTTCGAAATCTCATACCTTAACATCTCTCGAGGATTGCGGTGCAGAGGTTCAGAAGGGTAACGCTCCCGAAGAAAGAAAGCTTCAAAGGCTCTTCAGAAATTATGAAGCTTGCAGAATGATAAAGCGTTGTAACGACTTTGGCGCAGGCGGTGTTTCTGTTGCTATCGGTGAGCTTGCTGATGGTCTTGAGATAGATCTCAATGCAGTTCCAAAGAAATATGATGGCCTCGATGGAACAGAGCTTGCTATCAGCGAATCTCAGGAGAGAATGGCTGTTGTTATCGAAAAAGAGAACGTTGATAAATTCTTGGCACTTGCCGAAAAAGAGAACCTTCAGGCTTGCCCCGTTGCGGTTGTAACCGAAAGCCCAAGGCTCGTTATGAATTGGAATGGCAAGAAAATCGTTGATATCAGCCGCGAATTCCTTAATTCCAATGGCGCTGATAAGCATATTACCATCGCTCCCCAAAAGCCTGAATGCTATAAAAAGCAGGTTGAGGGCGGCTTTAAGGAGAATTACGAGAAAATCGCATCCGACCTTAATATTTGCTCCAAGCGTGGCCTTTCCGAGCGCTTCGATTCAACCATCGGCGCGGGCACGGTTCTTATGCCCTTCGGCGGAAAATATCAGTTGACCCCGATTCAGGCTATGGTGCAGAAGGTTTCGGTTGAGAAAAAGCATACAAACGATTGCTCCTTTATGGCTTGGGGATATAATCCCTTTATAACCGAAAAAAGCCCCTATCATGGCGCTTATCTTGCGGTTGTTGAATCGGTTTCCAAGCTTATAGCTTCGGGCGCTTCTTTTGAGGATGTTTATTTAACCTTCCAGGAATATTTCGAGCGCCCCGGAAAGGATGCTAAGCGTTGGGGCAAGCCTTTGGCGGCTCTTCTCGGCGCATTTAAGGCTCAAAAAGAGTTTGGCATCGGCTCTATCGGCGGAAAAGACTCGATGAGCGGTAGCTTCGAAAAGCTCGACGTTCCTCCAACTCTTGTTTCCTTCGCGGTTACTATGGGTAAAACAAACGAGGTTATTTCCCCCGAATTTAAAAAGGCGGGAAATAAGGTTTATCTTATCGCTCCCGAGATGGATAGCGAAACCCATCTTCCCAAAACAGATTCCGTTATCGCGGTTTATAATAAGGTAACAGAGCTTCAAAGAAGTGGCAAGGTTGTGTCTGCTTATACCCCCACTTTGGGCGGTATCGCTGAAGCGGTGATGAAAATGTGCTTTGGAAATAAGCTCGGCTTCCGT
>JAZORV010000187.1:0-3318 GCA_045656785.1 Acutalibacteraceae bacterium
AGTGAGGTTCAGATTTGTATTTATTTATGTTTTTCTTTCGTCATATATTTGGAATATTAATATAATAGGAAATGTAAATATTAAAGAAAATCAGATAATTAAAATGTGCAAAGAGATTGGAATCAGGGAAGGAACCCCTTCTTTAATGATAGACACAAATGAAGCAAGACTGAAACTTTTAATGAAAAATAAAGAGCTTAGCTGGTGTTCATTCATTATCGAAGGCTCACATTTGACTGTTAATGTTTCGGAGGTTGAAAAACCTATAACAGAAGATAAATCTCCTTGTAATTTTATAGCAAAATCTGATGGAGTCATAACAAAGATAAGAATAAGCTCGGGAAAGGCTGTTATAAAAGAAAATCAAGCTGTTCTAAAAGGACAATTAATTGCATCAGGAGTTTTAGAATACAAAGATGGTTCAACGGAATTTACAAGGTGTTCCGGAGAAATTTTTGCTTTAATAAAAAAACAAATCGAAGTTGAAGTCCCATTTGAATATGAAAAGAAGATAGTTTCAGAAAAAAATGACAAAAGATATATTTTAAGTTTATTTGGAAATAAAATTCTTTTAAACTATTTTCCCATAAGTTATGATTTCAAAAAAGAAATTAAATCAAAGAAAATTCAATATAACAACGCATATCTTCCGATTTACTTACATGAGGTTACAATTAATAAGATAGAAAAGAAAAAAATGAAAAGGGATTATAATGAAGCTGTTGAAATTTCAAAGAAAAAAATAGAAAAAATTGAAAAAAGTGATTTAAATAACTGCGAAATTATTGATTTTAATGACGAAATTTCTTATAATAATAACGGAATTACGCTTAAAAGAAGCTATGAAATTATAGAAAATATTGCAACACCTGAAAAAATTAAAATTAATACTGTAAATTAACAAAAAAGTATGTTATAATATAAGAAAAATAATGGAAATTTTTCCTTAAGGAGTAAGAATGGCTGAGGTTTCAATGCAGATAAAAAGTCTTGAGCAGATGTCAGAGCTTTTCGGAGCTTTCGATGAAAACATAAAAATGCTCGAGAAGGAATATGCGGTTTCGATTACGTCGCATAATGAAATAATTAAAATCAGAGGCGAAGAAGAGGATGTTTCTCTTGCTTCAAAAGCTATAGATGCGCTGATAGTTCTCATTAAAAAAGGGGAGAGCATCGGTGAACAAAACGTTCGTTACGTTATTTCTCTGGTGGCTGATGGAGATTCTGCAAAAATAGAAAATTTAACAGATACTGATTGCATCTGTATAACCTCTAAGGGCAGGCCGATTAAGCCGAAAACCTTGGGGCAGAAAAAATATCTTGATGCGATAAGGGATAATACGGTTACAATCGGTGTCGGTCCTGCGGGAACCGGAAAAACCTATCTTGCAGTTGCGATGGCGGTTAATGCTTTCAGAGCGAAGCAGGTCAACAGAATTATTTTAACAAGACCCGCTGTTGAAGCCGGTGAAAAGCTTGGTTTTTTACCGGGAGATCTTCAACAGAAGGTTGACCCTTATCTCAGGCCACTTTATGATGCGCTTTTTGATATGCTTGGAGCTGAGAATTTTCAACGTTGCCAGGAAAGGGGCGATATCGAGGTTGCTCCTTTGGCATATATGAGAGGAAGAACTCTTGACGATAGTTTCATTATTCTAGATGAAGCGCAAAATACAACCTCCGAGCAAATGAAAATGTTTTTAACCAGGCTTGGCGTTAATTCTAAGGCTGTTGTGACGGGAGATATAACCCAAATAGACCTCCCCGATGGCAAAAAATCGGGTCTTAAAGAGGTTGTTCATATTCTGAAAGGAATTGAAGGAATAGCGACGGTTAAATTCAGCGATAAGGACGTTGTTCGCCATCGCCTAGTTCAGGAAATTATAAGAGCTTACGAAAAATATTCAGAAATGGGGAGAAAGAAAAATGGCTAAATTAAAGGTTGTTTTTGAAGATAGGCAAAAAGCGGTTAAAATGGCTGCGGGAATTAGAATGTTGCTTCGCCGGGCTTGTGCCGCCGTTCTCGATTATGAGAAATTCGAAGGCAATGCAGAAGTTAACGTTTCTTTTGTTGATGATACTGAGATTCATGCTCTTAATCTTCAATTCAGAAAAATTGATAATTCAACCGATGTTTTGTCGTTCCCGTTGGGTGAAAACGGCGAATATGACGTTAATCCCGAAACAGGTCATAAAATGCTTGGAGACGTTGTAATCTCGGTTGAGCACGCTGTGGCTCAGGCGCATGAATATGGTCATACTATTAATAGAGAAATGGCATTCTTGACAGTTCATTCGATGCTCCATTTGCTGGGCTATGACCATGTTGAAGGCGGAATCGAAGCTATCAGAATGAGGGAGCATGAAGAAGCAGTTTTGGGCGAACTTGGCCTTTCGAGAGATGAGAGCTTTGTTGATGAGGTTGATGAAGAATGAGCGAATCAAAATCTGCATTTATTGCAATTATCGGTAGGCCTAACGTCGGCAAATCATCGATTTTAAATAAGCTTTTGCACCATAAAATTGCGGCCGTTTCGGACAAGCCTCAAACAACGAGAACCAGAATTATGGGAATACTCAATAAAGGCGCTACTCAGATCGTTTTTATTGATACTCCCGGTTTCCATAAGCCAAGAAATAAGCTTGGAGAAAATATGATAAAGGCGGTCAATAGCGGCTTATCCGATGTTGATGCGGCGGTTTTGGTTGTTGATGCTGCTCCAAAATTCAAATTGGAAGCTGGCGAGCTTCCTCCTGCGGAGCTTGAACTTATCGATGCATTAAAAAAGAGAAAGCTTCCTGCAATTCTCATCATTAACAAAATCGATCTTTTAAAGGACAAAGAAGACCTTTTGGCAATGATTCTTAATTATTCAAAGGCTTATGATTTTTCTGCTGTTGTGCCGCTAAGCGCAAAAGATGGAAGCGGCTTGGATGAGCTTATAGATGAAATTATGCCATTTTCGAGAGAATCTGTTCATTTCTTTGAAGATGATGCTTTAACCGACCAGCCCGAAAGAGTTTTGGTTGCTGAAATTATCAGAGAAAAACTTTTGCGCTCTCTCGATAAAGAGATACCGCATGGAATTGCAGTTGATTTAGAGCAATTTTTCGAAAGAGATAATTCGGCAGGCGAGCCCGTAATCGAGGTCGGTGCGGTTATTTATTGCGAAAAAGATAGCCACAAAGGAATAATTATCGGCAAAAGTGGAGCGATGCTTAAAAATATCGGAACAAAAGCTAGACGAGATATCGAAGAGTTCTTCGGATGCAAAGCATCGGTTAAGCTTTGGGTTAAGGAAGTCGGATCGTAGCCAT
>JAZORV010000188.1:0-2606 GCA_045656785.1 Acutalibacteraceae bacterium
ATCGCTTGCTCTTATTTGTATGCTCTGCGCCGTAATGGGATTTTCGGCAACTAATTTCATCTCTATTCCGTTTATATCGCTAATTTTGGTCGTTTCATTTGTAGCTGTTAGTGTTTTAATTATTAAAAACGATAAGGACGATCGACCAAAAAGCTATAAATATTTAAAGAGTTTATTAATTGGAGCGTTTTTTGCTTTTTGTTTTACATTTTTTGTTACAACTGATTCAAGAGCCTTTTTCTTCGGTCTTGCAGGTTTTGTTTCGTTGGGCGCTGTTGCTTTGTCTTTGTTCTTAAAGAAAAGGCTAACAACAGAAAAGATTATAGTTTTGCTTTTTTTAGCTGGATTGTTATTAAGAATTGTGTACATTATGTATACGAGTGTTTTGGAGCGCCAGCATGATGTGCATTCATTTAGCGGCGGTAACGGCCATGCAGGTTATATTGAGTATCTTTTCAATAACAAAAAACTCCCTGATTTTGATGTTAGGATGATTTGGCAATTTTATCATCCACCGCTACATCATATTATTTCGTCTGAATACCTCAAAGCCTTGATTTATTGCGGTGTCGATTATTCTGCTGCATGTGAGAGTATTCAGATTTTAACTCTATTTTATTCATCTCTTTGCATGATTATATCTTATAAGATTATGAGAGAGCTTGAATTAAAAGGCGCGGCACTTATTGGAGCGTTTGCAATAATAGCTTTTCATCCAACATTTATAATTTTTTCAGGAAGCATAAATAATGATATTTTATCAATAACCTTAGAGCTTGCCGCAGTTTTGTATGCGATGAGATGGTATAAAAACCAAAGTCTTTGGGGGATCGTGAAAATAGCGCTCTGTATCGGTTTTGGTATGATGACAAAACTTTCCGTTTGGATGGTTGCACCCGCTATTGCTTTCTTATTTTTCGTTGCGGCATTCAGTTTTGAACGCAAACGAAAATTCCCTGTTTACATTGGCCAATATTCTTTGTTTGGAGTTATATGTATTCCGTTAGGGCTTTGGTGGGGAATAAGAAACCTTAAATTGTTTGGCGTTCCATTAACGTATATTCCTCGTATAGATGATTCTAATGAGCAGTTTGTTGGATATCATTCGGTTTTTAAAAGATTATTTGATTTCAATTTTAGCCAGGTAGAAAACGTATTTGATAAATGGGGTGACCCATATTTTGAATATAACCCAACGATTGGACTTTTTAAAACTGCAATGTTTGGTGAGAAACTTAATGATACAGATTATCCGCAGATCGGATTTTCGGGTACAGTACTTTTTTGGATTGGCACAGCCCTTGCCATACTTGCCTTGGTTGCAATAGTTATGAGCTTTAAAAGAAAGTATAAAATTGAACCTGTTTTTAAATATATGTTCCTTATTTTAGCGTTTGTAACTATCGTAATGTATTATTATTTCTGCTTAGATTTTGATTTTACATGCACTCAAAACATAAGATATGCAACGCCTTTAATCCTTATTGGAGCAGTATTTATTGGATTGATGCTAAGGCATCATAGCTCGGAAGACACTAAGTATTCCAGAATTTTAACAAGAGCAACATATATTGGAATTTCTGCATTTTGCGTATTTTCTTCATTAACCTATCTGATTGTGGGATGGGTAATCAATTTATAAAAAATAGCCCTTGCATCGAGTGATGCAGGGGCTAAACTTTTATATAAATCTCAATTTATGAAGGATTTTATAAATTAGCTCACCTTTCGGAAGGTTTAAGCAATCCTCTTTAGAAAGGGTCTTTAAGCTAAGAATTATAATTCCGTAGGCTAAAACTCCAATTCCGATGGAGATAATCGTTGCCATATCAGATGATAATGCATTGAGCAGGATTTTGTGAGCGAAATAAACGAGAACTCCCATAGCGATCGAAGCTAAAAGTGGTTTTAGAAGCTGATTTTTAATTCCTATTCTAACCTTTAAGAATTTTTCCAAAGCTATGATTTCGGCTATCGTTACAAGAGCTTGATAAATTATTGTGCTGATAACTGCGCTCACAACCGAAAGCTTTAAAATATTTAGGAAAACAATGTTAAGTCCAAGCTTTAAGGCGGTGCCGATAAGCAAGATAATTGCGGGGTATTTCTGCTTGCCCAGGCCGTAAAAAATACCATTTAAAATGTAGGTGAGTGCTGAGAAAAGCATCGCAATAGTTTGTAGCTGTAAAAGGAATGCACCATCATCGGCGGCGGGATAAAGAAGCGAGAGAATAGGTTGCGCGAGAGCGATAAATCCCGCGGCGCAGGGGAAAATTATGATATTGCTTAAGAACATCGTATCAGAAAGTCTTTTCTCCGCGGCTTTTCTTTCGCCCGTTTTCATCAAAGCCGAAATTACAGGCACTATCGCAATATAAAGCGTTGCGCTTAGCGCTAAGGGCATATGCGTTAAGGTTTCGGTTTTTGAAAGCAGACCAAACGCTTCAACACCACCTGAGGTTTTGCTCACGGTTATCGAATCAATATTGCTACTAAGGGTTGAAACAAGGGAAGCGAATGCCGCAGGGAGAGCAAGAAGTGTAATTGTTTTTATCAGAGCTTTGGTTGGAGTGCTTTCTGTTGGAAAGTCGGAGGCCAAGCGGTCT
>JAZORV010000189.1:0-3900 GCA_045656785.1 Acutalibacteraceae bacterium
GCTTTAGCTCCGAAGCGCTTAAAGCGCAAGCGGTTGCCGCTTATTGTTGGCTTATTAACGCAGGAAGTGAAAAAGGTGCAGCGCCGGGCGTTCCTATGAAGAACCCAAGCGAAAAGGCGATAAACGCCGCAAAGGCGGTTATGGGCCAGAAGCTGAAATATAAAGGCGAGGTTGCCCAGACCTATTATTACGCCATCGCGGCAGGCTATTCGGCAAACTGTAAAGACGTTTGGTGGGCGGATATTCCATATCTCAGAGCAGTTGAATCCCCCGGAGATAAGGATTATTCAGGATATAAAACGAGAGTAACCTATTCGGCAAGTGAAATGCAATCAATGATCTATTCGGCTTACGGAATAGACGTTTCGGGCGTTTCTAAATCCAAATGGTTCAGCATAAAATATGATGAGAATAATGCTTACGTTCGCTCCTGCTCCATTGCGGGCCAAAAGAGCGTTTCGGGCTCATCTATCAGAGAAACCCTTTGCGGATATGACCTTCGCTCAACCGCCTTTAAGATTAAATACGATTCCTCCTCCGATAGATTTATATTTACGGTCTATGGCTATGGCCACGGCGTTGGAATGAGTCAGGTTGGCGCGAATTATTATGCAAAGCTCGGATGGACCTATAAGCAGATACTCTTGCATTATTATAAAGGCACAAGCCTTGCTTAAAGGAGAAATTTTTAATGGTTGAAACTCTTGTTGGTTTTTTTGAAGGCTTTCCGCCCGAGCTTGCAATTTTTATCATTTCAATGTTCCCCATCGTGGAGCTTCGTGGCGGTATACTTGCGGCGGCGCTTTTGAAGGTTGATTTCCTCGTTGCCTTCCCTATTTGCATTTTGGGAAATCTCGCGCCAATGCCGATAGTTCTTTTATTCCTCGATAAAATTTTCGCCTTTCTCGGAAGATTCAAAATTTTCGCAAAATTCTTAAATTGGCTTAACAGAAAGGCTGAAAAAAATACGGAAAAAGCTAAAAAATGGAAGTTTTGGGGGCTTGCTGTGTTTGTCGGAATCCCTTTGCCCGGAACGGGAGCCTGGACGGGCGCGCTTGTTGCAAACGCTATCAAAATGCGCTTTAAGAAAAGCTTCCCTGCCGTGGTTGTAGGCGTTTTTATGGCAGGTGCGATAATGTCTATCCTCTGCTATGCCCTGCCAGACGTTTTCAAAGCGCTGTTCCTTTGATTCTATATTTTAGATTCTATATAAGCTCGTTCTTAACTCTATAGAAAAAATTAGGATAATAGAGCCCTTGTAGGGGCGAATATCATTCGCCCGTTCTAATCTTAATAATAAAACTAAACTCTGTCGCAAAATTAAGACAATAGAGCCCTTGCCTCCCCTTGCGAGGTTATTCCCCTGTTAGGGGAAATGTCGCGCAAGCGACAAAAGGGTGCCGGCCGCGGAGCGGAGGTGTCGAAACCGAAGGTTTTGACGGAGGGGTAGTCTATAAAGCGCAAACAAAAAATATGTAGGGGCGATTATCATTCGCCCGCACGAAACATAAACAATATTTTCTATCGAAAAATTAATCTTAACCCGGGAAGCGGGCGAGCGCTACTCGCCCCTGCCGCTTCGCCTTTGGGCGAAGTTCGGAACTACCCCTCAGTCTTTTTCTGCCCGTTTCGGGCAAAAAATCCAGCTCCCCTCGCAAGGGGAGCCGAGGGTCTGTGCTACATTTCCCCTCACAGGGGAATAACCTCGCAAGGGGAGCCGAGGGTCTGTGCTTCGCTTCGGCATTTTTTACAGAGTTGGGATTTATTTTGTCTGAAGTCTGATGTCTGTTATCTGTTGTCTGATATCTGTTGGTTGTCATCTGATTTAGCGGAATCCTTTGTGGATTCCCGAGCATTTTTCTGCAGTTTAAACGGAAAATATTCATTTGAAATCAAGCTTAATCCCCAAAACAGGAGATAAATAAAATGAAAATTGTTATCCTTGATAAAAATACCGTTACAAACGGCGATATATCTCTCGCGCCGATAGAGGCTCTGGGCGAAGCTGAGAGCTTCGATATGATGGCGGAGGATGATATAATTGAGGCTGCAAAGGATGCCGAGGTTATCATCTGCAATAAATCGAAAATAACCGCGCGCATAATGGAAAATTGCAAAAACCTTAAATTTATAACCCTTTTCGCAACAGGTTATAATAATATCGATATAAAAGCGGCAAAGGAGCGCGATATCCTCGTTGCAAACGTTCCGGGGTATTCAACCAATTCCGTTGCTCAGCATACCTTCGCTTTTATCCTCGAATTAAGCCTCAATATCTCGAAATATAACGCCTCCGTTATGAAGGGCGATTGGGCGAAACAGGAGAAATTCTGCTATTTCGCCTATCCCTTGTCGGAGCTTGAGGGCAAAACCCTCGGCATCTTCGGATTTGGATCTATCGGCAAAAAGGTTGCTGAAATCGGCAGAGCCTTCGGGATGAAAATAATTGCCCACACGAGAAGCAAAAAAACCTTCGAGGGCGCCCAATTTGTTGATAAAGAAGTTCTTTTTAAGAATAGCGATTTCTTAACCCTCCATTGCCCCTTGAATGAGGGCACCGAAAACCTCGTTAATGCCGAAACCCTCGCCCTTATGAAGCCGACCGCGTTTTTAATAAATACCTCCCGAGGCGCGGTTGTTAATGAGGATGCCCTGAGCGATGCGCTGAAAAGTGGCAAAATCGCAGGCGCGGCGGTCGACGTTCTCGATATCGAACCGATGAAAAAGGGGCATATCTATCTCGAAACCCCGAATTTAATCATAACTCCACATATCGCCTGGGCGCCAAACGAAACCCGAGAGCGCCTTATAGAAATGGTTGCGGAAAATATTAAGGCTTTCCAAAATGGACAGGCTATTAATTTAGTGTTTTAGATATTCGATGCCGGGTTCTAAATGTTTTTTAAAAAGCTAAACTCTCTATAAGAAGGCGTTAATTTATGATGTCAAAAGCCAAAAATATCGATATGCTCTCAGGTCCGCTGCTGCCGAGGATGATCGCCTATGCGATTCCGATTATCTTGCAGGGCTTTTTGCAGCAGCTTTATAACGCTGCAGATATGGTCGTGGTCGGAAGGCTTTGCGGCCCCAAATCGCTTGCGGCGGTAGGGTCGACCACCTCCCTCGTTTTTTTGACGGTTAATTTGCTTGTCGGGCTTTCGGTTGGGTCGAGGGTGCTGATTGCGAAGGATTACGGCGCAGGCGATAAGGAGGGCATTAGTCGCTCGAGCCATACCGCAATTTTCATCGCGCTGTTTTTTGGCGCGGCATTGGGCTTGATCGCGATGCTTCTTTCCCCTTTTCTGCTCATTCTTATGGATTCGCCAAATGATATAATCGGGCTTTCAACAACCTATCTGCGAATCTATTTTCTCGGAACGCCTGCAGTTATGGTAATGAATTTCGGAACTGCGATTTTAGGCGCCGTCGGAGATACAAAAAGGCCTACGTATATCGTAGCCGCATCGGGAATTATAAACGTAGCGCTCAATATTGTTCTCGTTAAGCTGAGATTCGACGTTGCAGGTGTTGCAATCGCGACCATCGTTTCGCAATATTTCTCGGCAACGATTATTTTGACCATGCTCATGAAAACCAACGATGCTTGCAAAATCAACCTAAAAAAGCTGAAGCTCCATTTTGATAAATTCAAGAAAATATTGGCGGTCGGGATTCCCTCGGGCTTGCAGAGCTGTGTTTTCTCATTGAGCAATATGATTATTCAGTCAACTATTAATTCCTTTGGCTCAACGGTTGTTGCAAGCGCGGCAGCTTCGGCAAATATCGAATCCTTTGCATACGTTGGAATGGGGGGAATAAGTCAGGCGGCGCTCACCTTTACGGGGCAAAATTTCGGCGCGAAAAACTATCAAAGACTCTCAAAAATTTTCAAAACCGCCT
>JAZORV010000190.1:0-6877 GCA_045656785.1 Acutalibacteraceae bacterium
CAAAGAGGCAAAGACTCTAAGGCTTGAACAAAGAGAAAGCCCGCGCCTTGAGACGCGGGTCAGTATCATGGGCTTATAGCCCTTGTGCAAACCACCCGTTTGACGGGTGGTTATGATTTAGGAGATATTATGAAAAAGAACGATGAAATTATTGTTGAAATAACCGATCTAACCGGCGGCGGGGATGGAGTTGCGAAAGCAGAAGACGGAAGAGTTGTTTTTATTCCCAATACCGCTGTTGGCGATGTTATCAAAGCGCATATAATTAAGGTAAAAACGAGATATGCTTTAGCTAAAATTAAAGAAATAATAAAATCTTCAGAAAATAGAATTACCTCTGATTGTGAGATTTATGAGAGATGTGGAGGTTGTGTTTTCAGGCATATTTCTTATAAGGCAGAAAGCGAGATAAAATATAATCAAGTTTTAAATTCAATGCAAAGGCTCGGCGGAATTGATATAGAGCCTAAATCTATTGTTGGCGGAATCTCTCAAAATAATTATCGCAATAAAGCGCAGTATCCGATAGGAATTGATAGGGAAGGGAAAATTATCTGCGGATTTTATTCCGGCAGAAGCCACCGCGTTGTTCCACTTAAAAAATGTCCTTTGCAGCCCACGATTTTCGATGAGATTATCGGTATATTTTGTAAATGGGCAAACGAGCATAAATTATCCGTTTATTCGGAAGAAACGGGGAAGGGGCTTCTTCGCCATTTGTATTTAAGGTTTGCTGAAAAGACTAATCAGATAATGGCGGTTGTTGTCATAAATGGCAAAAAACTACCCTTTTGGGATGAGCTTAAAAAAGAGCTTTTGGAAAAATTTCCCGAAGCATTTAAAAGCCTTCAGATTAATATAAACACTAAGGATACAAACGTTGTTTTGTCAAATAAATGCGAGCTTCTTTGGGGCGAGGAATATATCTATGACATATTATGCGGGGTTGAAATAAGGCTTTCGCCCTTGTCCTTCTATCAGGTCAATAGAAATATGGCAGAAAGGCTTTATGCAAAGGCTAAGGAATATGCTGAGCCTAAGGGTAAATTCATTCTCGATCTTTATTGCGGAGCAGGAACGATAGGCTTATCAATGGCAAAAGAAGCTAAGAAAATAATCGGAGTTGAGATAGTTCCCGAAGCGGTTGAGGATGCAAAATTCAATGCGAAGAAAAACGAGATAGATAATGCTGAATTTATCTGTGGAGATGCCGCATTTGCCGCAAAGGAACTGAAAGAAAAGAAAATAAAGCCCGAAGTCGTTATTCTCGACCCACCGCGAAAAGGCTGCGATGAGGAGCTTATAAAAACTGTGGCAAATGATTTTTCGCCCGAAAGAGTTGTATATGTTTCTTGCAACGATGCAACTTTGGCCCGCGATTGCTCCCTATTTAAAGAATTGGGCTACGAAACGATAGAGGTTACTCCTGTTGATATGTTTCCAAGAACAGGGCATGTAGAATCAGCAGCACTATTAACTAAACGTTAATATTAGCGGTTGACAGCATATATAAAATATGCTATTATCAAATTAGAATATGCTTTTGCTCGAAAGGAGTTTGACTATGAAAAGAATTATAAGATTTAGTTCAATGATTTTGGCGGTTATTATGCTTTTATCGATTCAATTGCCGATAGTTTCGGCTGCGCCTAAAATCAGCAAAAAGAATAAGCCCTCTCTTTCGCTTTTTTCTAAAAGCTATACAACAATTACCCTTAAATGGAAAAAATTCAGCGATGCTGATGGCTACATCATTTATCGCAAAACTTCCAAAAATGCTTCTTGGAAAAAGATTAAGACTACTACTGCTTCAAGCTTCACCAACAAGAGCTTAAAGCTTAATAAAAAATATTGGTATAGAATAAAGGCTTATGATAAAAAGGGAAGCCGAAAGGTTTATTCTCCCTATTCAAGCACAAAATATATGAGCCCGAAGCTTCAGCTGCCAACGCTTTCCGCAGCAAGCGCTACAACCTCGAGCATCAAGCTTTCAGTAAAAAAGCCAAAAGGTGCTACGGGAGTTATGATTTATCGCAAAACTTCCTCAAATGGTTCTTGGAAGAAAATTAAAACTACCACTTTAACCAGTTATACCAATACGAGTTTATCGGCTAATAAAACATATTATTACCGCGCTAAAGCTTATAAGAAAATTAGCGGCAAGTATTATTATTCTGCTTATACAAAACAAATCAAGAAAAAAACAGCGGAAGTTCCTGTTTTGAATCATACTATCAGCGGAATTAAGCTTAAAGAAAAGTCGGTTATAAAGGGATTGAACCTTGGCGGAAAAAAAGTTAAGATGGCAATTGTCGGAGAACCCCCTTATACCACGAATACACATAAGAGAACCGTTGCTGCTTTTGAGCAGGCTTACAACTGCGAGATTGTAATATCAACTCTTAATTTTGGAAAATATAATCAACAAGTAGCTCAAGCTTATGCCTCGGGCGCTCCTTATGATATTTGTTATGCACATGGATCTATGTTCCCTGAGTGCGCTATTGATGGTATCTATAATAATCTGAATGATTATATATCGGCTGAGGATCTGATGGATAAATCGAAGCCGCTGTCGGGTGGTATCGATGCAAGCAAATCATCTAATTTTGTTTATAACGATGGAATCTATGGAGCTTGCGGATTTCAGTCTGTCTCTCCTTATTTGATTTATTATAATAAGGTTTTAATGGCAGAAAAAGGTTATAACGGAAACAACGACCCAAGAAACCTTCATGAAAAAGGGGAATGGACCTGGGATAAGATACTCGAGATGGGAAAAAGGGTAACTGACGTTAATGCTGATAAATATTTCCTTTCCAATTCTTTCTCAGGCAGAGGCTTGAATCTTGCTTATGGCGCTCCGATTGTTATTCGTTCAAACGGAAAATACAAGCAGAATGTTGATTCATTGGCTTATACCTCAGGCCTTCGAATGATGCAAAAGCTCTTTTTTGGCGCCGAAAGGATAGCTGAACCGAGAGATGCAACGCATGCTTATAATTCTTACGCCACTATGCTTAATGGAAATTCTTATATGTTTATTGAAGAATCTTCTAAATATTCGAGCCTTTCCAAAGACGTTCAACTATCTTCTGCTGCTTTTGAACGTTCTAAGGATAATATTGGTATCGTCGCAGTGCCTTTGGGTGAAACAAATTTAAATAATGCATATCCAACAGGATGGATAGTAGCGGTTTGCTCCCCCAAGGGAAGTGACCCGAGAATTGCAGTTGCATGGAGCCTCTTTAGATCATCTTTTGTTGATCCTATCACCGATCCAACCGCCTTGAGCGAAAAAGACCAGACTTACGCAAATAATCTCATTAAGGGTAATATTTGTCATGAGGTTGGAAATTTCGCATCAAGTTCAACTAACACTTTAAGCTTAACCGAAGGAAGCGTTGTTCCGAAGGTTGTTGCGGGTCAGGATGTTAATACACAGGTTAATAACGTAAAATATAAAATGACTGAGTGCATTAATCAAACAATGGGATATTAAAAAAACTGCTTCGCCAATCGGCGAAGCAGTTTTTTGCGCTAAAATTAGATCTGATTGTATTTTTTAAGAATGTTTTTGATTCTCTCGGCAGGATCAAGAAGACCGCTTATAGAGTTATCATAGTTCATTGTATCAACGAGATATGCAATGTATTTAGACATATCAACGCTTGTATACCATTCCTTAGATAAAAGCTCATCCGTTTGATAAATAAGGTTGGTTGTAAAGATCTGATCGATAAGGCCGTTCTCATAGAATTCATCAATCTTTTTGAATCCGCTTGTGAAAAGTCCGAAGGTAGTGCAAGCGAAGATTCTTCTTGCTTTCATTCCCTTGAGCTTTTCGGCGATATCGAGAATAGAATCTCCCGAAGCTATCATATCATCAACTATAATGATATCCTTGCCCTCAACGTTATTTCCAAGGAATTCGTGAGCTTCGATGGGGTTTCTTCCGTCAACAATCTTTGAATAATTGCGGCGCTTATAGAACATTCCAAGCTCCAGACCTAAAACAGATGAATAATAGATACATCTGGACATTCCGCCTTCATCAGGAGATACGATCATCATATGCTCCTTATCGAATTTAATATCGGGAACGGTTTTAAGCATTGCCTTGATCATCTGATAAGTAGGTTGAACATTGTCAAAGCCACCCTGAGGAATTGCGTTCTGAATTCTCGGATCATGAGCATCAAAGGTTAAGAAACTTGAAACTCCGAGAGCGGAGAGCTCCTGAAGCGCCATGGCGCAGTCGAGAGATTCGCGAGAGGTTCTTCTGTGCTGTCTGCCTTCATAGAGCATTGGCATAACAACAGTAATTCTTCTTGCTTTACCTGCAAGAGCTGAAATAACTCTCTTTAGGTCCTGATAATGGTCATCGGGGCTCATGGGAACATCTTGACCATACATTTTGTAGGTAACGCCATAGTTAAAGCAATCAACAACGATGTAAACGTCAAGTCCGCGCGCGGTGTGCTTCAAAACAGCTTTACCTTCGCCGGTTCCGAATCTCGGGCAATCTACGTTTACGATATAGGTGTGCTCTTTAGGCATTCCTCTCCACTGCAAAAGGTAATAGTCAACCTTTGCAGCAATAGCTTCGCATCCCCTCAAAGGAATAATTGCTAAATCTCCAAAAGGAGTATGGGTGTTTTCAACAGGCATACTTGTCCCTCCACTTTTTATTATAGATATATAATAACACATAATTTTTTAATTTTAAAGATATTTTTTGCTTTTTTTCGAAAATTTTCGCTATTATTTTTGATACACAGTTGCGAAACGAAGAATTTTTTGGTATAATGCAATATGTAATATTATATTTTTTTATAGAAAAGGTGATAATAAATGGCAGTTGTAACGTTAATCACTCATACCCCGGATCCCGAAAAAGCTGTCGCCGCCGCAGCAAAGCTTTGTTATTCTCATGTTGGAGTAACCGAAATCAGCGAAAATTTAACCGAAGAGAAAACAGCATCTTTTGTTAAAATGCTGTCTGATCTCGGTCATGAAAGCCCGACAGAGCATGTAACCTTTACCTTTGGAATTGAAGGAGTTTCAAGAGCTCTTTTAGCTCAGATTACAAGACATAGAATAGCATCATTCTCTGTTCAAAGCCAGAGATATGTAACGTTAGATAATTTCGTTTATGTAACTCCTCCTGAAATTGCCAAAAGTCCCGAAGCTGAAAAGGTTTTTCTTGAGGCAATGGACGCTGATAGGAAATATTATGAAAAGCTTTCCGAAATCTTAAAGTCTTCTCATAAAAAAGAGCTGATGGAAGCTGGAATGGATGAAAAAGCAGCCGATAAGGCGGCTGAGAAGAAAGCAATCGAAGATGCAAGATTCGTTTTGCCAAATGCTTGCGAAACAAAGATGGTTGTAACAATGAATGTTCGCAGCCTTCATAACTTTTTCCGTCATCGCTGCTGTGATAGAGCTCAATGGGAAATAAGAGATCTCGCAGAGCAGATGTTTAAGCTTGTTTATAAGGTTGCTCCGAATCTATTTACTAAAGCCGGACCTTCCTGCGTTGCGGGCGCCTGCAAGGAAGGTAAGATGAGCTGCGGAAAAGCGATGGAGATGCGAGAGAAATATAATCGCTTTAAAGAGGAAGTTTCAAATGGGTAAGCTTATAGTAATAGAAGGCCTTGATGGATGTGGAAAAAGCACTCAGCTCGAAATGCTTTATAATCGAATGCAAAAAGAGGGGATAGCTTCAAAAGAGGTTTCTTTCCCTAATTATGATTCTAAGGCATGCGAACCCGTTAAAATGTATCTTGCCGGTGAATTTGGAACCGACGTTAATTCCGTTAACGCCTATGCCGCATCGGTTTTTTATGCTGTTGATAGATATGCAAGCTTTAAAACCGATTGGGGAAAAAATTATAATGAGAATGAGGTTATTCTTTGTGGAAGATACGTAACCTCTAATAATATTCATCAATGCTCAAAGCTTAGTGAAAGCGAATGGGAAAGCTTTTCAGATTGGCTTGTTGATTTTGAATATAATAAAATGGGCTTGCCGAAACCTGATTGCGTTATATTTTTAAGCATGCCAACTGAATACTCCGATAAGCTTTTAAGCAAGCGCTATGAGGGCGACGAAAGTAAACGCGATATCCATGAGCTCGACAAAGAATATCAGCTCAAATGTCGCAATGCTGCTCTATTTTCGGCAGAGCATGGCGGGTGGCATACTGTCAACTGCGTTAAGGATGATTCCATTCGAAGCATAGAAGATATTTCTAATGAAATATTTTCTATTGTTTCTGAAGTGATTAAGGGAGAAAAATAATGATATATATGTTTTTAGCTGAGGGCTTCGAAGAAATTGAAGCCTTGGGAACTCTTGATATAATTAGACGAGCAGGAATCAAGATTGAAACTGTTGGTGTTGCCGGAGAGTATATAATGGGTGCTCATTCTATATTGGTTAAAGCCGATAAAACAATTTCTGAGATTTCTGAAAAAGAATGTAGCGGAGTTATTTTGCCGGGTGGCCTTCCGGGAACTACTAATCTTGAAAAAGATGAAAACGTTATAAAGTTCGTAAAATATGCTAATGAAAATAAGTTGCTTTTGGCTGCTATATGCGCTGCTCCCTCTATTCTCGGCCATCTCGGTTTTCTCAGAGGAAAAAAGGCTACCGCTTATCCCGGATACGAGACCGAGCTTAAGGGTGCTGAACATACGGGAGCCTATGCCGAAGCGGATGAAAACATTATAACCGGCAAAGGCGCAGGTGCAGTTTTCGAGTTTGGTTTGCTTATAGTAAAAGAGCTTGTGGGCGCTGAAATTTCAAATAAACTTAGGAGCCAGATGCAATGCACCGTATAGATTTAAAGGAATATAAAAACAAGCTCAGAAT
>JAZORV010000191.1:0-1681 GCA_045656785.1 Acutalibacteraceae bacterium
GCTTTCTTTTGAAGAGGGTGTTGATTCTTACGTACCTTATGCAGGTTCTCTTAAGGATAACGTTGCACTTACACTTAGTAAGGTTAAATCAACCATGTGCAACTGCGGCGCATTAAGCATTCCTGAGCTTCAGGAAAAGGCTAAACTCACCCTCGTTTCTGCAACAAGTATCGTTGAGGGTGGAGCCCATGATGTTATTCAAAAGGAAACCAACACTTCGGTTAAATAACGTCGAACGTGCCTTGACATAAAATGCTGATTATGTTATATTTAATATAGTGTTTTCGAACACCCGTTTTTGTAACCGACGGATTTAAAGCGGAGCACCGCTAAGGAGCAAAAACGGATATAAATAGCCGACCGTCTGGGCACATTTACTCGTGTTTAAATCAGGAGTAGGTGTGCCCTTGTGTGTTTATTTTTAGGATAATAAGGAGAAAACTATGAAAAAAGTCGGAATAATTATGGGAAGCGATAGCGATCTTCCTATAATAAAGAAAGCAACAGATAAATTAAAATCTCTCGATATTCCCTTCGAGGTTCATATCTATTCCGCCCATAGAACCCCGGTTGAAGCTAAGGTTTTTGCGGAAACAGCAAAGGAAAATGGCTTTGGTGTTCTTATAGCGGCGGCGGGAATGGCAGCTCATTTGGCTGGAGCTATTGCCGCAAATACAGTGCTTCCGGTTATCGGAATTCCCTGCAAATCAACAAATCTTGATGGCCTTGATGCCCTTCTTTCAACCGTTCAAATGCCGACGGGCATTCCTGTTGCAACGGTTGCGATTGACGGCGGCGCCAATGCAGCTTTGCTTGCCGCGCAAATTTTGGCAACGAGCGATGAAGAGCTTTATTCTAAATTGAAGGCTCTTCGCGAAAAGGAAGCCGCTGCAGTTCTTGAAAAAGACGCAGGCGTTATGGATAGACTTTAATTTTAAATATATTTTCAGTTAGGAGCAAAATTTTATGGGAGGCTTTTTCGGAGCTGTTTGCAAAGGTGACGCCATCTCCGATGTTTATTTCGGAACTGACTATCATTCTCATCTCGGAACAAGACGCGCGGGAATAGCGGTTTATGATAGTGAGCTCGGGCTTCAAAGAGAAATACATAATATAGAAAATTCACCCTTTAGAACAAAATTCGCCGATGTTTTTACCGAGATGAAGGGCAATTCTGCAATAGGCTGTATCAGTGATTATGACCCTCAGCCCCTTCTTATCCGTTCAAACTTAGGAACCTATGCTATATGCACGATAGGTGTTGTTAATAATTCTAAAGAGCTCATAAACCAGTATCTTTCCTTCAGCGGTGGCCATTTCAACGCCATGACAGGGAATGCCATTAATTCAACCGAGCTTATTGCCGCTCTTATAAATCAAAAAAGCGATTTTGTTGATGGCATTAAATTCGCTCAGAAATCGATCGATGGATCTGCATCAATTATGATTCTAAAAGAAGATGGAAATATAATAGTTGCGCGAGATCGATTGGGCAGAATCCCAGTTTTTGTAGGAAAAGGGGAATCAGGCTATTGCGCCGCATTCGAGGCTTTCGCATATAAAAAGCTTGGCTATGATGATGAAAAGGCTTTAGGTCCCGGAGAGATAGTTGAAATCTCGGCAGATGGTGTTGAGCAGTTAGCGAAGCCGGGCAGAAAGATGCGAGTCTGTGCTTTCCTTT
>JAZORV010000192.1:0-2501 GCA_045656785.1 Acutalibacteraceae bacterium
TAAATGGTGAAGAAATATCGGAATAATGAGTTTGAGTCCCTTATAAAATTACACTACTCTCAAACCTCAAATCAAAATCTGAGAAACAACACTACAAATTGCAGAGAATAGCGCACAGGGACTGAACGCTTCTTAATTATACCATTTATAAATAGAAAAAACAAGCTAAAATTCGCAAAGGTCATTATCGATCGTATATCTTTTTAAATGCTTTAAAATCGGTCGAGAGCAGCTTTCGACCAGAAGGAGCTTGAAATTATGAAGAGAAATGCTTTCAAGAAATCGCTCCATATCGCTATCGGAAAAAATATGAACGCATATTTGCTCATCTCGACGGGCTTATCTGCAATAGATAAAATAGCCTTTCCTTCTCCTCCGTTAATCTGCTCCGAAAGGCTTTTTGTGAACTCCAGAAAAAACTTCTGATTTTCGATGAGCAATATGGCGATTTCATCGAGAAAGATTCTTTTGGTTTCTTCCCCTCTAACAACCATAAAGCCCATCTTATAATCCGGCTTGAAGCGCGATGCTATAACGATCGTTCTCCAGCTCATAACAGCTCTAAAAGGTTTTCGGAAACCTTCTCATATAATCCCGAAGCAGATTGATCGATTATTCGAACATCAGTATAATTCTTTTTCCAATTCGAAAGAGCGTGGCTAAGTCGTGTATTTCCTACCTGTGCTTTTCCGCCTATCAGCTCAAGGTTGGCGGTCGGAAAACTTCCGAATAGTCCATGAATTTTAAGAAGAACCAAAGCTTGCTTTTCGGGAGGTAATGCAATAAAGTTAACTCTTTTGTCAACAAGCTCTTTAACGGGATTAGCGGGACGATATTTATAAGGAGCAGTTTGAAGCTTTTCAATATAAAGGTCGTATAACTCGCAGTTTCTTTCCTTCGAGAAGCCGTCGTATTTTTCGCTATATATAAGGTTCGGATTTTTCTTGAGCTTTTTTTCGAAGCTTTCGAGTCTTTTTATATAGCCTTCGTCTTCAACGGAAGCTTTGAAAGGAGAGATAAGGGATAAAGCAACTTTGGCACCCCCGCTATCTTTGCCGGTAAGACAAACTCTTAAGCCGTTTAATGAAAACATCGTTTTTATTTTAATAATTCTTTTTTTTAAAAGAAATTCAATATCCGATGCCGGCTTTTTTATGATTTTTTCTATTGTTTCTTTGGCATAAGCTTCGGCAAAATCCGAATTATTCAAAACCTTGTCGGCATATAGTAGCTCAATAGGAATGAATGAAACTTCTTGCTTTTTGGCTACTCTATATCGAATCAACATCAAGAAGGAAGCGGCAGTTTTTTTATATCCGCCATATAGTTCTGTTGGCATATCCTTCTTCCTCGGAGCAAGCTCGGTTGCGGCTGAAACGGGCATTTGGTCATAGAAACCGCCTTTGCGACAGAAAGAATATCTCGTTATATGAGCGGTATTTTTTGATGCAATTTGCTTAACTTTGGCAATATCGCTTTCTCCGTTCCAAACTATTCTGTCGCCGGCCTTAACGGGATGCGAGAAAACTGCTTCGATCTTCGCGTTGTTATCAGCATTTTTCATAAAATACTTGCGGCTGAATTTATGATGCCAAACATCTCCTGTAACAATATTGAGATATGCATCCTTTGCATGGTGCAGGTCGTTAACTGCTCTTGACTTAGGTAGTTTGAACTCTTGGCGGAAATCGGAAACAAGCCCCGCCTTAACGTAAACGATGGTTGCATCGGGATATAGCTCCTTCAAAAGCGTTGCAACCGCTTTTGTTGATTGGCGTGTTTCAACGAGCTGGCGGTTGATGAATTCGAATTTTTCATCATCGGTAAAGGTTGTTTTCCTTGTTAATCGCTTGAATTTTTCATCGCTTAGCAGCCCAAGCTTATTATGGCGCATCCAGATGTCATACATATCGGCTTGTATTGCGGGATCAATAGGATAATTATCGCTCTTTTTATCGTTGATCTTCGAATCAACAAGAATCTTATTATTGATAATGCTATCATCCTTAACGAAGCTTCGGGGATAGATGTGCTCGATGTTGTAGGTTCCATCTCCGGCAATTAAGGATTCTAAGCCGATTGGAGCATCGGTGTATAAGCATCTTCCAAGCTGAAGGAAATAAAGGAAGAGCTTATCGCTTTGGAGCTTGTTATGCGCAGAATCACCCCAGTTGTCGAGAGTTTTGTTTAATTCGCGAACATCTTCTTTATCGATCTTTTCATAAAGTGCTCTTATTTGATCGAGGCGGGAAGAGGTGCGCTTACCTTTTTCATTCTCTTTCGAGCCTCTTGCCATCTCTATGAAAATCATATCGGGCGCTTGTCCTTTTTTAGCTTTCGTTATATCTTTCATAATATCAAGAGTTCTTATTATCGGACGCTTAACAGAATTTGAAATCCACATCTCATCCAAGCGTTCTGAAAGGCTCTTGGGATTGTTATCATAATATTCTTTGGCAAGGCTTTGGATCTTTTCAGAAAATTCGAATTTATCGCTTAAA
>JAZORV010000193.1:0-3620 GCA_045656785.1 Acutalibacteraceae bacterium
CCCTATATCCTTATATCTTTCGCGATAGGTTTTTACTGCGAGCTCGGCGTTTTCGTATGTAAGCCCTGTGTATTCCTGAAAAGCATCAATAAGCGGAGGGCCGATAAAACGCCTGAGAACGTTCATCGGCGGAATCGGTGCGCTTTGCTTTTCCAAAGCGTATTTAACAGAATTTATTATCCCTTCGGAAGAATCAGTTAAGGTTCCGTCAAGATCGAGAAGAATATATTTTTTGTTTTTCATTTTTCTTTTTTTTCCTTTCGCTGAGTTTTTTATGAAAAGCCTCTCGGCGTTTTTTAAAAGCGCCTTCCTCCTCCAAAACTATGTTAAGCTCTGCGCCGAGGAAGAAGATATACATGCAAAAATATAGCCATACAAGAAGCAAAACTATCGCTGCGATGCTGCCATAAAGAGAGGGCAGACGTGAGAAATTATCAATATAAAGGGAATAAAAAAATGAGAAGGCATACCATCCAAAAGCTGAGAAGAGCGCTCCGGGAAGCTCGAAAAGCGGCAAGGAGGGTCGGTTCGGAATAAGGGTGTATAAAAGATCAAAAAGCATAACGATAAGCAGAAAAGCAACCGTTTTTCCGAAAAGTATCGTTATAAATTCCAGCTCCTTTAAAAATGGCAGAAAGGATGCGATCATTTCAAAAATCGAGCTTCCGAAAACAAGCAGACCCAAGGTTATAATAAGGGAAATAACAAAGAGAAGCGTGTAAACAATAGCCGAAGCTCTAACGAGAAAATAGTTCCTCGTTTCCTTTTTTTCGTAAACGTGGTTAAGCCCTCGCATAATAGAAAAAATACTTGCTGAAGCCGACCAAACGAGAGAAATCGCGGAGATAGATAGCGCCGCCACGCTCTTGCCTTCAAAAATTTCTTTTATAGATGATGCAAAGCTGTTATTAATAGAGGGAGCATATTCGAGCAGCTTTTCGATATCGTTGGCGTTTAAATGGGTGTATTGCAAGAGGGAGATAATGAGCAAAACGAGGGGGAAAAAGGAAATCACCAAAAATAAAGAGGAATGTCCTGCAATGCCATATAGCTCATCATTTTTCGCCTTTTTATAAACCTTTTTGCCGCAAAGATAAGCCTTTTCAATCAGCTTCGCCATTCATTTCGCCCCTTTTTATAAAGGATATAATAACATATTCATTACAATATTATACACCATATTTTTCTTTATTACAATATAGAGTGATTTAAAAAGTCCAAAATAGTTATAAAATGCTATTGACAGCAGGTGAGGTTATTTGGTATTATAGCCTTGAAAAAAGAAGATGAAAAGGTGGGCGATTTTTCATGAACATAGCAAAAATTAATCGAGATATCCAAGGGCTCGATGCGCTCCAATATCTCGGAGAAAATCTCATAAAGGGTATAATCCCCGAAATGAGGGATTGCATAGATGGTTCTATCCCTGAAATGAAGAATTATGCTAAGCATGAATATGATGAAAAAGCATCGATAGAGCTTACCGAGCAATATGATGCCATTCATCATATTGATATTTTTTCTGATAATTTCACCATGACCTTCGATATGGGGAAAGATGAGCTGATAAACACTGTTTTTATCTCGGGCTTTTCCGAAAGCGGAGATTTTATTATCGGCAATTTTGAGCTTTTCTTCGCTTCTGATAAAGATAGCCTATATAATGCCGAAAATTGCGTGGCTCAGGTTGATAACTCAGAAATTTACGAAAAATACGGCAAGCGCCGCCATTCAGAAATGTTTATCAGCATCGGAGAGGTTAAAGCCCGCTATTTTGGAATGAGGGTCAATAAAGCCTGCGGCAGGGATGATATCTGCCGAATCGGAAATATCGAGCTTTATAACGATGAAAAAACCGAGCAATTAAGATTCATCGGCAGAACCTATCAAACTAATAAGCTGAAGCCTGAAAATATTATTATCGAGGGCATCGAAAATGCCGAATTTTTGCTCGATGGCATTGCTTTTGATGAAAATTGCGCTAAAACGGATAAGGTTGTGATTTCTCCCGATAATCCCATCGATGAAATTATGCTGACAGGCTTTTTAGGGGATTTTGAGGTATTTTCGAGCGATAACGAGGCGAAGCTTTTTGAAAATAGCCTCAACGTTTCTATAACCGAAAATGAAACCGGAAGAGAAGAAAAAAGTTTTTTGATAAAGCTTTCCGAATATTCGAAGAAATATATCGGCATCCGTTTTGAAAATGAAGCCATAATTCAGGAAGTCGGCGGCTATACCCTCAGCCGATACGTTAAGGCGGATTTAGATAGCGTTCGCATAGATGATTTCATCGGAATCGGAGCGAATGATATGCCGATGGCGCTGATGCCCGAATCGAGAATGGATGGCTTTCGCGACGTTTATTGGCCCATGTATGAAAACCGAATCATCAAATCGAAGCCAAACGTTGTAAGAATGTGGTTTCAGGTCGATTGGATCGTTAATAACGAAGCCGATTATAAAATAGGCAAATGTAATTTTGGTTTAACGAAATTCCAGGGGCTTTTGAAATATTTCGATGCCTATGAGAAGGCGGGGATAGACGTCCTTTTCAATTTCGGCTGGAAGGCTTCAACCGAGATTCAGGAATGGTTCAGTTTGCCGCACGTGGGAATGTCGAAAACCTCGGGCAGCGGAAGAGCTGCATCAGCTCCGAGGGACCTCGATGGCTTCGCAAAAACCTGCGTTTCGGTTATCCGAGAGCTTTGCGTAAACCGCGGATATAAATGCATAAAGCATTTAACCTTTTATAATGAATCGGGCTATGGCGATGAAGGAACTGTTGGAGATTTCTTAGGTTACTATGGTCATTCCCTTGAAAAATGGGAAGAGATGTTCTTAAAGGTTAAATCGGGGCTTGAAGCGGATGGCATCGGAGATAAGATCGATTTCTGGCTCTCCGAAATTTCGGGAACTCTCGGGCTCGAGCAAAAATGGTTAAATTATTTCTCGGGCAAATATTCGAGAGAAATCAATAAAATGAATACATTTCATCTCTATCGAATGACCTATGAATCCCGTCTTAAATATTTTGCTGAGATTTTGTCGGCTTGCCATGGTCAACCGGCTCTTGCTTCCGAGTTCGCTGTCTACACCGATTATCAATGGGATCAAAGCGATATGGAATACGTTATGTCCATGATGCGCGCGGGAATCTCGGGCGGCCTTTATTGGACTTATATTGGCATCTATGCAACCGACCCCACCTGGACTGCACACCGCGGCGGCTGGTGGAGCCCAATTTATATGCCTAAATATATAAAGAGCGAGAACGATGCCTTCCATCACCTCTGCCTTTTCACGCATTATTGCCCCATTCATTCTAAGGTCCTCGAATGTTCGGTTGATGATACCGATGTCAGAGCCGAAATAATCGAGACTCCTGATGGCGAATATACCGTGTTTATCGAAAATAAGGAAAACGATAAGAGCAAGAGTATCAGTATCGATTTCGGGAAAATGCTCAATAAAAAATTCAGAAAGCACGTCTATCGACTAACGGATGCTAAGGATGGCAACCTTATCGTGCCTCCCGCAGAAAAGGAATTTGAGGTTGCAGATAAGCTGACCGATGATTTAGGAACCGACTATTGCCTCATAGCCTATACAACCCTCCC
>JAZORV010000194.1:0-7766 GCA_045656785.1 Acutalibacteraceae bacterium
GCTATAGTGAACGTCTCGAACCTCGAATCCTGCGCGGTCTCTTGAAAGACCACCAGGGCCAAGAGCTGACAAACGGCGCTTATGAGTAAGCTCGGAAAGCGGGTTAGTTTGATCCATGAACTGAGAAAGCGGAGAAGATCCGAAAAACTCTTTAATAGCGGCAGTTACCGGACGGTTGTTGATAAGAGACTGAGGAGTCATAGTATCAAGGTCCTGAGACTGCAAGGTCATCTTCTCTCTTATAACTCTTTCCATTCTGGAGAAGCCGATGCGGAACTGATTCTGCAAAAGCTCACCAACGCAACGAATACGACGATTTCCAAGATGGTCAATATCGTCAACGTTACCGATTCCCTCGTAATTAAGGTTTACGATATAGTTAACCGTTGCAAAAATATCATCGGGAGTGATATAGTTCGAAACGAGCATACCATGGCTCTTAAGCTCATCGTCGGCTTCGGTTTCAGAAGACATATTAATTTTTATTGCTTCGATAAGGTCATCATCATTATCGCAGCAAGACTTAAGATAATTAAGAACGCGGAAGGAAACCTTATCATAAATGATTTCCTGAACAGCTTCATAAACCTCGGCAGAAACGTGGTCCTTAAGATCTACCATACCATTGGAAAGAATCTTAATTTCGTGTTGCTCGCCTTCGTGGTCTATTACATCTATATAATACTCGTTTACACCGAGCTTTTCAAACTCAACAGCCTGCTCCTTTGTTACTCTGACTCCGGGCTCAGCCAAAAGCTCGCCTGTAGAGGGGTCGATAACAGGGCGGGTTAAGGTTCTGCCGATAATACGCTTAACGGCAGAGAGCTTAGTATTATACTTATATCTACCAACCTTGGAAAGATCATAATGGCGCTCATCGAAAAGGAGATTATTAAGATGAGTCATTGCGCCTTCAACGGTTGCAGGCTCACCGGGGCGAAGCTTATGATAAACCTCAATAAGAGCATCCTCAGGAGAAAGAATGGTATCCTTATCAAGAGTTGTAAGCAAACGAACGTCCTCACCGATAAGGTCGATTATATCTTGGTTTGTTTTAAGGGAAATACCCATATTAAACTTATCACAAGCAAAATCGAGCGCCTTAAGGAAGGTTGTTATAAGGAGCTTTCTGTTCTTATCAATTCTTACGATATAGCTATCGCTCTGCTCTGTGCCATATTCAAGCCAGGCACCACGGTTAGGAATAACTGTGGAATTGAAGAGCTTTTTACCGGTTTTATCAACCTCTACATCATAATAAACACCGGGAGAACGAACGAGCTGAGATACAACAACGCGCTCTGCTCCATTGATAACGAATGTTCCGGACTCGGTCATAAGCGGGAAATCGCCCATGAACACCTCATTCTCTTTTATTTCGCCTGTTTCTTTATTGATAAGCTGCGCACGAACTCTAAGGGGTGCGGCATAAGTCGTATCCCTTTCTTTACACTCCTTAACGCTGTACTTAGGCTTATCATCGAGACGATAGCTGATGAAATTGAGGATGAGATTGCCGGTATAGTCCGTGATTGATGACATGTCACGGAAAACCTCTGCTAAGCCCTTATCGAGAAACCAATTATAAGAATCCTTCTGGATCTCGATAAGGTTTGGCATTTTGATAACCTCATCGATTTTAGAGAAAGACATTCTCTCATTGTTTCCAAGCTTGACCGGCTTTACATCTACCGTTGTCGCCATAAACATTGATCACTCCTTTATTTATTTAAAACGACCTTTATGAGCCTCTCCAAAGTGCAAAAAGCGCATAATTCGCATATTACCTCAGATTAACCCATACTTAGTGTATTTTACAAGTATATACCTATTTTTTTCAATAGTCAAGTCTTTTTTTGAAAAATTTTCTAATTTTTTGATTTTTTATTGAAATATAGGCTAAAAAAATAAATAAGCAACGGCATTAAATACCGTTGCTTTAATAATTCTATTTAATTTATCAAATAATCATGAGGGTTTACTCTGACACCGCCGTTATAAACCTCAAAATGAACGTGGTTACAAGATGCATCACCCGTCATACCGATTTCTGCTATCTTCTCTCCTCTTGCCACCTTTTCGCCAACCGTTACGTCGAGCGAGGAGCAATGGGCATATCTCGTTTTGATTCCGTTTCCGTGGTCTATAAGAACGTTAAGCCCCCAACCATAGTTACTATAGCTCGCTTCGATAACAGTTCCCGAGGCAGAAGCATAAATCGGAACACCATAAGATGAAGCGATATCCATACCTTGATGCGCATATCCGCCGCGCCATTCGCCATAATCAGAAACCAAAGAATAGGAATCCTTAAGCGGGAAATCAATAGTGAAGACCTCTCCTATTCCGACGGTTACTTTTTTAGCAACAGGCTTTTTGGTAATATCCTTTGAGATTATCTCCTCGCGAACCGCCTTTCCGTTTTCATAAAAGACCTTTGCTTGAATCTTCTGCTCACCGCTGCTTCCCTTTCGGGTTACAATCTTTTCTCCCTTAGGATATTTATCACTTTTGGTTTTATCTATTTCGTATTCAATTTTCTCGGTTCGGGTTACAAGCTTATAACCGCCCACCTTGATATCATCGCTCTCGAACTTCTGAATCAGCTCTTGTGCGCTCAAAACAGATTCTTTATCATAATATCCGCTAACAATTTCAAGCGAATCAACAAAATGTGCATTTTCAAGGTCTGCTTGCTTTGCCTCTATATAATAATGCTTTGCCTTATTGATCGCATCCTTTGAATCTGCAACTGCATAAAGCTCCTTATTAATATATAAGCCGAAAAGCTCTTCCGAGGATTCAACGTTATCTATTATTGCGTTTTCGAGATCCTCTGCATTCAGAACAGAGCCTACAGATGCAACCTGTTCTTTAATTTCTACCGATTTAATACTCTCACGAGTTGCATCATCACTACGCTCTTTGATATTATCAATTGCTTTAGAATAAACCTCTCTGGAAGAAATATAACCCAAGGTTTCGCCTTTATAATTAACCGCAAGAGCGTAGCTTACGTCAAACGCCATCGCTCCAACCGTAACAGCGGTTATGATAAATGCGCTAAGGCTTACAGCAATCGTTCTTTTGCTTATTTTGGTTTCAATTGATTTTACGCCTTTTACCGCGGCGCTCAGAGTAGACTTTGTACGGCGCAATAAGTCCGACATTGCCATCCTCATCAAATCATCCTTCCCGTTAGCCTAAAAATTACAAGTTTGTTACCAACGGTATTTATTATAAACGAAAAGTTACAAAATTGCAACCTTTTTACGAAAAAGATTACAAACTTTGTAACTTTTGTTGTTTTAACTAAATTTTAATATCGTAATTTGTGCAAATTACACATATTTAAGCCCTTCAACGCTATAATCTGCCAAAACCTTCTGCATTTCCTTTGCTTCTTTTTTAGCGGTATCAAGATCATGCTCAAGATAATTGCCGCATTCGATTTTTGAAACACCGGGGATATTTCCGATATATTCAGCAATAAAATCGAAGGTTTCTTTTACAAGAGCGATAACGTCCTCTTCCTTAATATTTCTCACAAGGAAATAAAATCCCGTTCTGCAGCCCATAGGTCCGAAATAGATTATTTCATCCTTATATTCGCTGTTTCTTGCAAAGGTTGCAAAAAGATGCTCAATGGTATGCATAGCAGCATTCTCGAGATAATCTCCGCCGTTAGGCTTTTTCATTCTGATATCATAGGTTGTTATATCGCCATCGATTCGGCTGATATAAATTCCTCTTTCTAAGGTATTATGATTTATCTTAAAGCTTTCAATTTTCTCCATTTTCTTTTACCTCCTCGATAAGACTCCTGAAATCATCATCGGTTATTGCATAATAATAAAGGTCATGCGAAGAGCCCTTGCACCAAACGGCCTTTCTCATAAAGCCTTCGCACTCCATGCCAACGCGCCTTGCGAGGTGAATGGATCTGACATTATCCTTCATTATTCTTGCGAATATTCTGACAAGCCCGATATTGCAAAAGCCATAATCAAAAACAGCCCTCACAGCCTCTGAGGCATAGCCATTGCCCCAAAATGCACTTCTTATACCGTAGCCTATTTCGGCAACGCGGAATTCTTTATCCATATTGGTAAAGCTACAAGTGCCAATAACCTCGCCCGTAGCTTTAAGCTCGATAACCCAGGTCATATATTCCCCTTTTTTTGCGCTTGACAAGAGCCAGGAAATATACTGCTTGGTTACCGAAAGATTTTCATGGGGATACCAATCGGCAAATTTAGCCGAGAGGGGCGAACGACAATATTCAAAAATATCGTCGGCATCTGATTTTTTAACCTTTCTTAAAACAAGGCGTTCGGTTTCAAGCTGAGGGAAGGGTTTGAAATATTTTGCGTACAATATAATACCTCTTTAAAAATTAAATAAAGTCATTTGGTTGGTATCAGGGAGGTGATCAAGAGCTCCAACCTGAGTGAGGGTTTCGATAACAGATTTTGAAACTCCTGCTTCAACCTGAAATTCGAGCTTAGAAAGATAGTCCCCTTTTTGCGCTGCTTCATAAAGAGCGATAGCAGCATTAGTTCCAACTCCGGGCAAAGCTCCAAAGGGAAGGCGCATTTTTCCATCCTCGGGAAGATATTTCACAGCATGGGATTTTTCCAAAGAAACGGGAAGAATCTCAATACCTCTTGCCATCATTTCGTTGAATATGAGAAGGTTGTTATAAACCGCTGTCTCCTTTGGAGAAGCATCTCTTCCCTTTGCTTTTATTTCTCTCATAAGGCTTCTGACTGCGTCGTGACCTTTAATCAAAGTTGCAACCTCAACGTCTTCGGGGCGGGCGGTGAAATAAGCGCAATAGAATTCCAATGGGCGATGCACCTTATACCAAGCAACCCTTAAAGCCGAAATAACGTATGCCGCGGCATGAGCCTTCGGGAACATGTACTTTATCTTCATACAAGAATCAATATACCATTCGGGAACGTCATGCTCGCGCATTGTGTTGAGATGCTCTTCGGTCAAAAGCTTTGTTGCTTTACCTTTTCGAACGATCTCTGTAATCTTAAATGCCATAGACGGGTCAACGCCCTTATGCATAAGATAAACCATTATATTATCACGAGTTCCAATAACGTTTGAAATGGTACAAGTTCCGTTATCTATTAAGTCTTTCGCATTGCCGAGCCAAACATCGGTACCATGGGACAGACCCGAAATCTGCAACAAATCGGAAAAATTCTGCGGTCTTGCATCGAGAAGCATTTCGCGAACAAAGTTTGTGCCGAACTCAGGCAGACAGAAGGTTCCGTTTTGGGAATCAATTTCCTCGGGGGTTACGCCCAAAGCCTCGGTAGAAGTGAATAGACTGTAAACCTCGGGATCGCTCATCGTAACATCGCTTACAGATATTCCCGAATATTCCTCAAGGTATTTATAGGTAGTCGGGATAACGTGTCCCAATTCATCGAGTTTGAGAATAGTATCGTGGATAGAATGGAAATCGAAATGGGTTGTAATGATATCCGTATTAACGTCGTCAGCGGGATGCTGAACAGGACAAAAATCATAGATTTCCTTATCCCTCGGAACAACTATCATTCCTGCGGGATGCTGACCCGTTGTTGTTTTGATTTTTGATTTTTCAACCTTTGTTGCAAGCCTATTCATTTCGGCTCTGCTTAAGGTTATATTTTTCTTTTCGCAATAAGCCTTAACGAAACCAAAAGCGGTTTTTTCGGCAATAGTTGAAACCGTTCCTGCTTTGAAAACGTTTTCTGCGCCAAAGAGAGATTTAGTATATTCCTGAACGTTATTCTGGAATTCATTAGAGAAGTTAAGGTCGATATCAGGGACCTTATCTCCATTAAAGCCCAAGAAGGTTTCGAAAGGAATATCATGACCATCGCGAATATATTTGGTTCCGCAAACGGGACAATCGGCTTCGGGTAGGTCAAATCCTGAGCCAACCGAACCATCCGTGAAGAACTGCGAATGTCGGCAATTCGGGCATACATAATGAGGAGGCAAAGGATTAACCTCTGAAATGCCCGCCATCGTTGCGGCAAAGGAGGAGCCAACAGAGCCTCTGGAGCCTACGAGATATCCGTTTTCTTCGCTATAAGCAACAAGCTTTTGCGCTGCCATATACATTATAGAGAAGCCGTTTTTAATGATAGAAGAAACTTCTTTATCGAGTCGCTTCGAAACGACTTCAGGAATAACTCCATTTTCGCCATAGGTATTCATCGCTCTTTCCCAGCAGATTCTATGAAGGTCTTCATCCGAGCCTTCGATAACGGGAGGATAGTTTCCATCGGGAACGGGAATAACATCACCATCCACCATATCTGCAATTTTTTGAGGATTATCAATAACAAATTCTTTTGCTCTGTCTCCGAAATAATCGAAATCATCGAGCATTTCCTGAGTTGTTTTAAGATAAAGCGGAGCTTGAAGGTCGAAATCCTCAAAGCCTTGACCTGCCATAAGAATTTTTCTAACGATTTCATCCTCTTTTTTAAGGAAATGAACGTCACCCGTTGCCACAACCGGCTTGCCCAATTCATCCGCAAGCTCTACAACTTTTCTATTAAAATCCTTAATAACGTCATAGCTTACAACGTGGCGGAAAGCATTCGGAATCGGCTTGCCCGTCTTCTTATCAACGCCATCCGGCTTTTGAGAATCTCTTATCATAAATTCATTATTACCGAGAGGCTGAATTTCGAGATAATCATAATAAGACGCTATTCTCTTTAATTCTTCATCCGGCTTGCCCTCGATTATTGCGCGATAAAGCTCACCCGCTTCGCAAGCGCTACCGATGATAAGACCCTCGCGATATTTATCGAGGTTGGTTTTTCTCGTTGTTGGTCTGCCATGGAAATCCTCCAAATGCGCGAGAGAAACCAACTTATAAAGATTCTTAAGACCAACAAAATTCTTAACAAGAATAATCTGATGATATCTTATTTTACCAATCTCGCGGGCAGTCATCTGAGAAATATCATTCTTTTCATCATCAACGAAATAGGCTTCGATTCCGTATATAACCTTAAAATCGCCGCCCGATTTCTTAATGGATTTTACTGCCCCTGCGGCAGAAGGATAAGCCTGAACAACTCCATGGTCGGTAATAGCAATAGCTTTATGACCCCATTTATATGCGAGATTAACTATATCTTCGCCCGAAGAGCAAGCATCTTTTGAGGACATATTTGTATGGCAATGAAGCTCAACGCGCTTTTCGCCTTCGTATAAATCATACTCTTCATATTTCTGAATATCGGCAAGCGCTCTAACATCAACTATAAATTCATTAGACCATTTATCATATTTATAAATTCCGTTTACAATAACGCAAACGCCGTTTTTAATGAGGCTCAACTGTTCAAAGACCTCAGGCTTTAAAAACATTTTGGCATTGATGGAATTGGTATAGTCACTAAAGCTGAAATTAACGCCCTTCATAGGTCCACGCTTTGTATTAACGTCTCTTACCTCAACCGAAGAGATTTCACCCCAGCCACAAAAATCGACCGTTGCTTCCATATCATCGGGAGGAATTATATCTATAAGCTTTTTAACGTTTGTATCAATATTGCTTCCATAAAAAAGTCGAGCAGTATCGAGAAAAACAGGAAGCCCATCCGAAGGCTTTTCCCCTTTTCCATGCTTTATAGCCTCAGGAAGCTCTTTGGGAATTATATCTTTTTTAGGTCTCGGAGCGGCTTTGGGCTGAGGCGCGCTTATCGGTGCAGGCTCTGAAGGCTCCGGAGGAGCTT
>JAZORV010000195.1:0-2049 GCA_045656785.1 Acutalibacteraceae bacterium
TTCCGCCTCTGTAATGCTCATTTTAACCTCGCTTAAATAATCCTTTGCAAGCTTATCGCCAACGCTCTCGACAGAGCGCAGATATGCCACCTCGTTCTGCCAGACGTTTTCGGAATTTTCGGTCTGACCCGAGGAAATCGCGTGATAAGCTGCAAAAATAGGCTCTCCCTTGTAGGTTATAATATAAGAAAGGCTTTCATCGAGCAGTTTTTCAAGCTTTTTATTATATTCTTCTGCTCCGCTTCCCCAATTTTCCTTCGCTTTTTCTTTTGTTATAAAAGCCTGACAGACGGTGTAATCAGTCGTAACGTCGTAATCGCTTTCGGCATTGTTTTTCATTAAATATCTTGTGTAGGTATGGGCAGCAATAATGCCTGCCTTTAATGCCTCTTTTTCATATAAAAGGGGATATTCCGCCGCGATAACTCCATAAATATAATCGCGCATCGGAATTTTCTCTATTTTTCCCGAGTTTTCCATTTTGACTCGAACTTTCTTCTCCTTTGCGCCTTCCTCTTTTTTTGCGGCGGCAGAAACCTTTATTGCCTCTTTTTTATTGCTCGGCTCTCCGCTTTCGGCAGATTTCATAGCAAAAAGGGGGAGAAGAAGCTGAGCGAGGAATAGAATCAGGCATAGCTTTGTGTTGAAATTTCTCATTTTTATTAACTCCTTTTTAAATTTCTCATTAGTCTATTGACTTTTTTCCTCTTCTGTTTTAAAATAATATAGAATTAACTGCTTATATATTTATATGAGGTTTGTCCCTTTAAAATGATAAAAATTCGGAGGCAATTATGAGACAGAAAAAAATGATTCAGCTTTTGAGCATCTCAACCATTTTTTGTGTGTTGGTAAGATGTATTCATCTGCTTTTCTTCACCACCCCTGAAACAGGCTTTATAAAAAACGGCACCGCCGCCTTTATCGCATCGGCAGGATTTTGGGGCTTATTTGCTTTATCGGCAATCGTTTCTTTTTTCCCTGCGGCATTCTTTAGCCACAGAAAGCCTGCAGGCAATGCGAAGCTTAAGGATTATAAGCCCTTGAAAATTTTCACCATCACAATGGGCATATATTGCTTTATAAGCGGAATTCCGCAGATTTTTTCAGAGGCGTCCGCTTGGGGGCTTATAGGGCTTGCATCCTGCATTCTTTCGGGAGTTTTCTTTATTCTCGAGGTGCTTAAAGATGAAGTAAAGCTCAAAAACCCGAAAATTTTAACCCTCGCGCCGACAATTATGTTTATTTATTTCACAGTTTTCGGATTTATCGAGGCAACCGGTGTTGCGCTGATAACCGAAAACGTTATCTTCACCATTTATTCCTGCGTTGGAATCCTTTATTTCGCAACCCAAGGCAAGATTCTGGCGGAGGTTAATTTCAGAACGAATAGCGCACAGCTGCTCCCCGTCGGCTTCCTTTTCTTTCTGGTTTCCATAACCTATGGGCTTCCACCCATCCTTTTGAGCCTCATCGGAAAGGCTTCTCAGGTTCATGGCGGGCTTACGATCAACCATTTCACAGCCGTTGTTTCAGGCGCTTACGCCCTTTGCTTTACCTTAACTCTTTTTTCAAAGAATCTCTTGGCAAAGCATAAGAAAACAACCGATAAGCTTGATTTTTCCTCTCCCGAAACCTCAACCGATTTTTATGCATAATTAAATAAATGGAAAGAGCCAAGGAACAAAAGTCCTCGGCTCTTTCGCTTTTATGGGGATGAATATGGGTGGGCTTTTTAAAGCTTTGCCGCCTTTTCCTCGCGAACTAACCTCGCTTTGAGGCTGAATTCAATACCATCGTCTGTGGCGGCGTATTCTGATTCTATCGGTATTCCACTAAATTTCAGAGTATCGGTTAGCTTGAAAATAGTGTTTTTAATGATTCTTTCATCAATAGATGGGGGAGGGAGAAATCGTTTTTCGCCCTCTCCCCTTAAATTATCCTCGATAAGCTCCTCCGTTCTTTCTATATCGAGCCCTTCTTCAATAATAATTCCGAGCAGCTTTTGGCGAAGCTCTTTTGAATCAATTTTAATAAGAGCCCTTGCCT
>JAZORV010000196.1:0-3520 GCA_045656785.1 Acutalibacteraceae bacterium
GGGGCGAACGTTAAAGCCAACGATGATAGCGCCTGAGGTTCCTGCAAGCATAATATCGGATTCATTAACAGCGCCAACGCCGCCATGAATAACCTTAACTCTAACTTCTTCATTAGAAAGCTTCTCAAGGCTCTCGCGGACCGCCTCAACAGAACCTTGAACGTCTGCCTTAACGATGATGTTGAGATCCTTCATATCGCCTTCGGCAAGCTGAGAGAAGAGGTTATCGAGGGTAACCTTGGAAGCAGCGTTCCAGGTTTCTTCCTTGATTTTATGCTTTCTCTGCTCAACGAGCTGGCGAGCAAGTCTTTCATCCGAAACTGCATCAAAAGCTTCTCCTGCTTCGGGAACCTCTGCAAGACCTGTAATCTCAACAGGAACAGAAGGACCTGCATCCTGGAGCTCTTTTCCGTTTTCATTTGTCATAACGCGAACGCGACCAACCGCGGTTCCTGCAACGATGATATCTCCTGAATGGAGAGTACCGTTCTGAACGAGGATGGTGGCAACAGGGCCTCTGCCCTTATCAAGGCGAGCTTCGATAACTGCGCCCTTTGCTTTTCTGTCGGGGTTTGCTTTAAGCTCGAGCATATCTGCAACAAGGATGATATTCTCGAGAAGGTCATCAATACCCATTCTTGTTTTTGCCGAAACGGGAACGCAGATGATATCTCCGCCCCATTCTTCGGGAACAAGACCATGCTCTGTTAACTGTTGTTTGATTCTATCGGGATTAGCTTCCGGCTTATCCATCTTGTTCATAGCAACAATAACCTGAACGTTTGCTGCCTTTGCATGGCTTATAGCTTCGATTGTCTGGGGCATAATTCCGTCATCAGCCGCAACAACGAGAACTGCGATATCGGTGCACTGGGCTCCTCTTAAACGCATTGAGGTGAAGGCTGCGTGTCCGGGGGTATCGAGGAAGGTGATGTCACGGTTGTTTTTATTAACTCTGTAAGCACCAATGTGCTGAGTGATTCCGCCGGCCTCGGTGTCGGTAACGGCGGTATCTCTGATGGCATCGAGGATAGAGGTCTTTCCGTGGTCAACGTGTCCCATAACAACAACAACGGGATCGCGAGGCTTGAGGTCTTCCTCTCTGTCTTCGGTTTCATCCATGATTCTTTCTTCGATGGTAACGGTTACCTGGCGCTGAACCTTGCAGCCGAGCTCGGTTGCGATAAGCTCTGCGGTATCAAAATCGATGGTATCGTTAATAGAAGCCATAATTCCGAGCTTCATCAAGGTTTTGATGATTTCGGTTGCGGCTTTTTTCATTCCGACTGCGAGGTCACGGATGATGATTTCATCGCCAACGGTAACAGTAACGGGAGTTTTCTTGATTTTCTCGAGCATCTCGAGCCTGCGAAGCTTATCAGCCTCGGTTTCTCTCTTTGCGCTTTGAGGCTTGCGATATTGCTGAGATTTCTGCTTTATCTTCTGCTTTCTCTGCATGGTATCCTTATAAGAGTTTGCAGGAGCGATATTCTCATATTTTTCGTTATATTTATCGATGTTGATATTAACGGTTCTTGTATCGATATGGCGAATCTGAGCAGGTCCGCGATTAGGCTGAACACCGGGCTCCTTCTTCTCCTTCGCCTTGAAGGGATGAAGGTTCGGCTCCTGAGGTTTCTTTTCCTCAGCCTTTTTCTCTTCAGCCTTTTTGGGCTCTGCGGCCTTTTTCTCCTCAGTCTTTTTAGGAGCAGGCTTTGCGGCAGGCTTCTCTTCCTTTTTAGGCTCTGCCTTTTTGGGAGCTGCGCTCTTTTCAGTCTTAGCTTTTTCTGCGGCTGCCTGAGCTTCCATAAGCTGCTTCAAAACAAGCTCCTGCTGAGCTTTTTTATCGAGAGTTTTCTCTTCCTTTTTAGGCTCCGCTTTCTTTTCTTCTTTAGGCTCTGCCTTTTTCTTGGCGGCGCCTTCCTCAAAATATTTTTTGAAGGATTTAACGGCATTATCCTGCGTTAATTTATCGAAAATGATATCAAGCTCATTTTCCTCGAGGGCGGTCATCTTTTTCTTTTCGCCCTCGCAATAGGTGCTGAGTATTCCAAGGATATCTTCGCAAGGAAGGTTAAAATCCTTGGCAACCTCATGGACACGATATTTTATCATCATATTTAGGTTTCCCCCTTAAAGTTTAGTTTTGAGAGCTTCCGTAAAGCCCTCGTCTTCAATCCCCGCAACGCCTGCTTTCATGTCAAGACAGGAGGAAAATTCCATTATCGGGAACTGGGTCTTTACAACCTCTATGGAGCTATCCTTTGTTATAAATAAAAGCTCCTTTTCGGTTTTCGGAGATATATCCGAAGCTATGAATATTATTTTGCATTTGTTTTTCAAAACCGATTCTTTGGTTTTCGAAAAGCCTAACGTCAGCTTGCCTGCCTTTCGGCAAAGCCCCAACATATTTAAAAATTTATTCTGCAACTGATATTAGCTCGCTTTCTATTCTGTGGAATATTTCGCTCGGAATTGCGGTTTCTAAGGCTCTGGCGATTCTGCCGTTCTTTTGAGCTTTTTTGAGACATTCCGCGCTCTTGCAAATATAAGCGCCGCGCCCCGAAGCCTTACCTTTAAGGTCGAGGTTTATTTCGCCCTCGGGTGAACGAACTATCCTTATAAGCTCGAGCTTTGGCTTCATCTCGCCACAACCGTTGCACATTCTTTGCGGAATCTTTCTTTGACGCATTTTATTCTGTCGCCTGCCCTTCGGCTTAATTTTCGGTATCTTCGCCGAAGAATCCGCTTTCGGGTCTGATATCTATTTTCCAGCCCGTAAGCTTTGCAGCGAGGCGAACGTTCTGACCCTTGTTTCCAATAGCGAGGGAAAGCTGACTGTCGGGAACGGTTGCTCTGCAGGATTTTGCTTCTTCATCGAGAATCTCAACAGAAAGCACTTTAGCGGGGGAGAGGGCTTCAGAAACGAAGGCTGCGGGGTCTTCGGAATATTTAACAATGTCAATCTTTTCGCCACCGAGCTCCTCAACGATGTTGTTTACTCGAACGCCTCTCTGGCCGATACAAGCACCGATAGCATCGATTTCCTCGTTTTCGGAGAAAACAGCAAGCTTTGTTCTCGAGCCTGCCTGGCGGGAAACCGATTTGATTTCGATGATGCCATCGAAAATCTCGGGAACCTCTGCTTCAAAAAGACGGGTAACAAGGCCGGGATGGGTTCTTGAAATCATAATTTTGGGACCTTTTTCGGTTGAGCGAACGTCAACAACGTAAACCTTAACGTGGTCACCCTCGTGAAGAACCTCATCGGGAACCTGCTCAGCCTTGGGAAGAACAGCCTCGCTTCCGTTGATGGTGATGGTAGCGTTGCCCGTCTTGGGGTCGATTCTGTGGATAACCGCAGTTACGATATCCTTGGATTTGGATTGGAACTCTTCAAGTATTTTTCCGTGTTCGGCTTCTCTTATGCCCTGATGAATAACGTTCTTTGCGGATTGGGCGATGATTCTGCCGAATTTCTTTGTGTCGAGATCGATTTCAACGATATCTCCGACAACCG
>JAZORV010000197.1:0-7117 GCA_045656785.1 Acutalibacteraceae bacterium
CTATAACCTTTGTTCCGCCGATGATTCCGAGAATTGAGCCCAAGGTTCCTGCGGTGCAATCGCCATCCTCGCAGCAGCCTGCGGCGATGCAGATTCCTTTAGAAAAATCGCCCTCGCCATAAACCCAGCCTATCATCATAATTCCGATATTGCTCGGAACGTCGAAGCCAAATTCACCAACGGGAACGTCGTCCTCAGGCTCGGAGAATTTATAGCCCTGATACATTCCAAATGAGCCGGGATAGGTTTGGAGCATCTTCTTTCTGGCTTCTTTCCAATCGAGGCCATCTTCCTTGCATTTAATTGCAAGGCGAACTGCCCCTGCAACAGCGCAGTTTTCAGGGATATATGAAAGGCCGATTTCTATAAGCTTATCAAAATCACTCTCGCAAAATGCAGCGCTTTCAACCGCGGCGCAGAAAAGCTCTCCGTAAAGCCCTTCATCAGCATGGTCAACTATTGCATCCTCACGGGCATATTTAACCGCAATTTCGGGATGACCGGGGGAGAGGCAAGCCCAGATTTCGCTTCTGATAAAAGCGCCGTTTGAATCCTTATTATGGTTATGATACCATCCCGAAAGAGGAGGGCACATTCCTGCCTTCATATTGTTCATGCCTGTGCCATATTCTGAGATTTCGGCGGTTATATAAGAAAGCCAGTGTTCCCCTAAAATCTTGGCATTAACGCCCTTTCCATAGCGCTCTGCGGCATTGAGCCAAACGAGCTGAAGCTCAAGGTCATCATTCGGCAAAACGCCGAGGGAAAGGTCATGAGTATAATAATCAACATCGAGCGCACCGCGAACGCACTCAAAGGGCGCGCCGAGAGTACCGCCGATGTTTTTTCCAAGCATACAAGCCTTAACTTTATCTTTATAGGTTGCAAAATCCATTGTCATATTATTATCCCCTTTACAGAGTTTCTTTATTTAATGAAATAATACCACACAACCGACATTTTTGCAATATTTTTTTGTTTCTTACGAAGCTTTTTCCAAAAATAGATTGTTTTTAATAAAAAGAGATTATTTTATGTTGACAAAGTCCTTCAATCAGTTTAAAATTACAATATAAATGCAAAGAATCCCACGGGAGGAAATGATAATGAACGGAAAATGGATAACCTGCAAGGAATACGTTGAGGTGCCTAAATTTGAAAAAGCATTTGAATTAAAGGCGCTTCCGAAAAAGGCCGAGATAGAAATAACCGCGCTCGGTTATTTCACCTTGCTGATTAATGGAAAAAAGGTTTCGGATGAGCTCTTCACCCCCGCCCAAACCGACTACGCCCCGAGACCTTTAAGCAAAATAACAATGTCGAAGGGTCACGTTCACGAAGGAACCCACAGAGTCCTTTATTTGACCTACGACGTTATCGACTTTTTAAAGCTTGGCGAAAATAAAATTGAGGTTATTGTAGGACCCGGATACTGGCGCCAAAAACTTCGTGTTTGCGAAGGCCACGGTGTTTCTTATGCCGACGATTTGCTTTGTTGCTTCGACCTTAAATTAGACGATAAAATTATCTCGACCGACGGAAGCGAAAAAGCCTATCATTATCCTATTTCAAGAAGTAATATGTATTTTGGCGAATATTACGATATGAGAAAATTCGGCGCTCCTTTAAAGGAAGCAGCGGTCAAAATTTCCGATTTTGTTCCCGAGCTTTTGGAAAAGCAGGACTGCGATTCGGATAGGGTTATAAGAACCATAAAGCCCATTCATATTGAAGGAGAAGGCAAATATCTTTTCGACTGCCTCGAAAACATAACAGGCTGGGCTGAAATTAAAATCAAGGGTAAAGCGGGCGATGAAATTACGGTTGAATATGCCGAAGAAATCAAAGACGGCAAGATCGACCACAGTTCATATAGTGCGTTCTGGTGTATTTCTTCCGAGGGCGAGCCTCAGATTCAGAGAGATAAATTTATTCTTGCAGAAGGCGAAAATATTTTAAAGCCGATGTTCGTTTTCCACGGCTTCAGATATTTAGAAATTTTTGCGCCCGAAGGCGTGGAACTTCAGGACGTAACGATTGAAGTTATCCACACAGATTTAAAGCCCATCGGAGATTTCTCTTGCGACAACGAGGTTATAAACTGGCTTTATGATGCGTTTATCAGAACTCAGCTCAATAATCTTCACGGTTGCGTTCCTTCCGATTGCCCGACGAGAGAGCGCTTAGGCTACACGGGTGATGGTCAGCTCTGCTGTCCCCCTGTTTTAAGGCTTTTCGATGCAAAACGACTATATAAAAAATGGCTCAAGGATATTTTCGATTGCGCCGACCCCATAACGGGCAGAATCCAGAACACCGCTCCCTTTATGGGCGGTGGTGGCGGACATGGTGGCTGGGGCTCCGCAATAGTTTTTGTTCCTTACTATTGCTATGAAGCCTATCGCGACGTTTCCTTTCTTCGCGATGCCTACCCTTATATGAAAAAATGGCTTAAATATTTGCAAGGACACTGCGTTGACGATATTTTAACGACAATCGAAAAGGGTCTTTGGAATTTGGGGGATTGGTGCGTTCCCGAAGGTCCTTGCCTTTCCAAACCATACGTTAACTCCTGCTGTCTTGTTAAACAGCTCGAATATCTCGAATTTATTTCGGACGTTTTGGGCGAAAACGACAGAGAATATTATGCGGAACTTAAAGAAAAATACAAAAAAGCAATCTACAATAAATTCTTCGACGACGGACATTATTGCTATGCCGCAGAAGGTGCCGACGCTTTCGCTATCTGGGCAAAGCTTCCCGAATATGAAAGCCTTTATGAAACCTTAGGCGAACACTATAACCGCCTTGCGCATTTCAATACGGGAATTATCGGAACCTTCGTTCTGATAGATAGCCTTTTCTCCCGTCCCGAACTTGGAAAGGTTGCTGTAAAACTATTGGCAAGCCGTTATCCCGACCATAGCTTTGGTGGAATGATGGATAGAAACCAGACCACCTTAAACGAATTTTTCGATGACCGTTGGTCGCACGACCACCCGATGTTCGGCTCGGTTGTTGTGCATTTGTTTAAGGGCTTGTTGGGAATCAAATTCACCCCTTATGAAAACAAACCTTTAATCATCAGCCCCTGTCTTGATAGCATTGTTAAAAAGGCTTCGGGCAGCACCCTCATCCCCGAGGGAAGGGTTGCAGTCAGCTTCGAAATAACGGATAAAATCATTATTGATATAACCATTCCCGAAATAGATGCCAAGCTTATAATCGGGGATGCGGAATACCCCTTATCTGTGGGAGAAAACCATTTTGAATTGGAGAGGTAATAGAGAATGAACGGAAAATGGATAACCTGCAAGGAATATGTTGAGGTGCCCAAATTCGAAAAGACCTTCGAATTAAAGGCGCTTCCCAAAAAAGCCGAGATAGATATAACTGCGCTCGGTTATTTCACCTTGCTTATTAACGGAAAAAAGGTTTCGGACGAGCTTTTCACCCCCGCCCAGACCGATTATGCCCCTCGAGACCTCAGCAAATTCAAGCTCGCAATCGGGGTAAACGAAGGCACGCACAGAGTTTTGTATTTAACCTATAACGTTCTCGAATATTTGAAAATCGGCGAGAATAAAATCGAGGTTATCGTTGGTCCCGGATACTGGAGACAGAAGCTTCGCATCGCTGAAGGCTTTGTTTCCTATGCCGACGACCTTCTTTGCTGCTTCGACCTTAAATTAGATGATAAAATCATCTCGACCGACGGAACAGAAAAAGCTTATCATTATCCCATTTTAAGAAGCAATATGTTTTATGGCGAAAATTTTGATATGCGAAAATTCGATGCCCCCTTAAAGGAAGCAGAGGTCAAGCTTTCCGATTTTGTTCCCGAACTTTTAGAAAAGCAGGATTGCGATTCGGATAGAGTTGTCAGAACTATAAAGCCCCTGCGTATCGCGAGGGAAGGCAAATACCTTTTCGATTGCAAGGAGAATATAACAGGCTGGGCAGTTATTAAGGCTCGCGGAAAAAAGGGTGATGAAATTTCGGTTGAATTTGCCGAAGAAATCGAGGACGGCAAGCTTAATCATAGGACATATAGCCCCCCTTGGTGCGTTTCCCCAACAGGAGAACAGCAGATTCAAAAGGACTGCTTTATCTTAGCTGAAGGCACAAACGAATTAAAACCTATGTTCGTTTATCATGGCTTCAGATTTTTTGAAATTTTCGCGCCGAGCAGCGTTATAATTGAGGACATAACCATCGAGGTTATCCATACCGATTTGAAAGTAACCTCCGAATTTTCCTCCGATAACGAGGTTTTAAACTGGCTTTATGATGCGTTTATCAGAACTCAGCTTAATAATACCCATGGTTGCATCCCTTCCGATTGCCCGACCAGAGAGCGCTTAGGCTACACGGGCGACGGTCAGCTCTGCACCCCTCCAACCTTAAAGATTTTCGATGCCAAGCGCTTCTATAAAAAATGGATGACGGATATTTTCGATTGTGCCGACCCGATAACAGGCAGAATCCAGCACACAGCTCCCTTTATGGGCGGCGGCGGTGGCCATGGCGGATGGGGCTCTGCGATTATCTTTGTTCCATATTACTGCTATCAGCAATATGCCGATGAATCCTTCCTTCGCGATGCCTACCCATATATGAAAAAATGGATAAAATATCTCGAAGGGCATTGCATTGATTATATTTTAACAACCACCGAAGAAGGAATGTGGAACTTAGGAGATTGGTGCACCCCGGGCGGCACCCATCTCGCAAAGGCATACGTCAATTCCGTTTGCATGGTAAAACAGCTTCAGCGCCTCATTAAAATTGCCGAAATTCTTGGCGAGGATGATGGCGAATATTATGCCGAGCTTGAGCAGAAATGCAAGCAGGCGATATATGAAAAATATTTTGATGAGGACCATTATTGCTATGCCGCAGAGGGCGCAGATGCCTTCGCTATCTGGGCAAATCTCCCGAAATCGGAGACCCTTATAGAGAACGTTGCCAATTTCTATAACAGCCTCGGCCATTTTAATACGGGAATTATCGGAACCTATGTTCTTTGCGACGTGCTTTTCCATCATCCCGAACATAGAAAGCTTGCTATAAAGCTTATGGCAAACGACTATCCCGACCATAGCTACGGCGGAATGATGCATAGAAATCAAACCACTTTAGGTGAATATTTCCACGAAGGCGCTTCTCACGACCACCCGATGTTTGGCTCGGTTGTAGCCTTCCTTTTCTCGGGGCTTCTCGGCATTCGCATCGTTCCCGATAGAAAAATCCCGATTGTTATTAACCCTTGCCTTGATAGCATTGTTAAAAAGGCTTCGGGCAGCGTTATGACCGAAAACGGAAAGGTATCCGTCAGCTTTGAGGTTGGCGATAAAACAATTATTGATATAACCGTTCCCGAAGGCAGACTTGCAGAGCTTCGCTATGGCGTTGCAGGATATACTCTAAAATCAGGGCATAATCATTTCGAATTTTAATTATTATTGAATGAGAGCTCAGAGGAAATTCCTCTGAGCTTTCTTTACTTTAGCTCGGTTATTGCCTTAATCGTGCCTTCCGTTTTAAGGGCTAATTTTTCTCTGTCCATAGCTCCGATATAATAAGCCTCAAGCTCATCGTGGCAAAGCTTTGCATCGCTCAAAGAATCTGAAGCCAGGTCAATAAGCTCCGAAAGCAGGCGACGAGAAGCCTTGATTCTGCCCCTTTCTTCATGCAAAGCCCTCATATCCATAAACCTTCTCGAATGGATAACGCGCTCGGTTGGGGTTACTTCAAGGTAACGATTTATCGTTCCGAAATAAAGACCGAGCTCGGGCAAAAATATATGCTCCGTTTTTGAAGGGTCAAGCGGACAAGCGCAGATTATCGCTTCGTATCCGCTTTTGTAGATACCCTCTAAAATCTCCCCAAGGATTATGGGCGCTACTCCGCCAAAGGGATCAGAAATCAGCACCCTTGTATCGGCAAAATTCTCAATGGTTGAGCGATAAAAAACAAGTCCGCGAGGGGTTATTCCGCTTAAAAATCTGCGCCATATAATCGGCTCGCCCTCCTTTTTGGGAAGATATTTTTTCAAAAGGCTTCTGCCGAAAAGCTTTGCCTTTCCCTTTTCCGCCGCCGATTCGGCTGTTTCTCTGATATCCCTTGCAATCGCCCCTGCCGCCGAAATATAATTTGAAGCCTTTTTATGAAAAAGGCGGTTTTCCTTTGTTTTTTCAATTATCTCCATTCGCGAATCCATGAGCTTGGCGGTTTTCCAACAGTCTCCAAGATTTATTATCTCTTCAGATGCGCCGGGGATTTTAGGCTCAACGATATGAGGGGAGGTTCCATCTAAAACCGCAATCCGTTTTTTCGGGAAAATCAAGCCATCTAAGGAAGAAGGGTCGCTCGAGCAGGGGCATAAAACGCACTCCTCTCCCCTTTTTAAAAAATGCTCGGCAACCCTTTTCATCAAGGTCGATTTGCCCGTTCCGGGGCCTCCCTTTATGATATAAGTATGCCATCCGAGCGCCGCGCTATAACAATCCGAAAATAAGGAAACAAAGCCTTCAGGGGAATTTGCTCCGAGAAAAAATTTTGCTTGAGGCATTTTCTATCACCTTTCTAAAAAATTATCTCACACTATTATTTTATGAAAAGTGGCGCCGTTTTGTGCAAAACGTGGGGCTTGAAAAATAATAAAATCTGTGATAAAATGGAGATCGTCGGTAAGCTTGACGGCTGCGCGTATTTTAAATACGTGAGGAAAGTCCGAGCTCCATAGGACAGGATAACGGCTAACGGCCGCCGAGGGTAACCTTAGGGAAAGTGCAACAGAGATATACCGCCTGCATTTTGCAGGTAAGGGTGGAAAGGCGAGGTAAGAGCTCACCACTGCTTATGGTAACATAGGCAGTCTGTAAACCCTATCCGGAGCAACACTAAATAAGGCTATGCGCTTGTCCGGCGCGCCTTGAAAAGTGGCTAGAGCCATGCAGCAATGCATGGTCGAGATAGATAGTCGTCCAAATGACAGAACTCGGCTTATTGCTTGCCGACAAAAAAAAGAAAAACAGAGAAGATTCAAAAAATCTACTCTGTTTGTTTTTTTAGCTTAAATCAATTATTTAACGATGCATGTCTGGCAAGAGCC
>JAZORV010000198.1:0-3528 GCA_045656785.1 Acutalibacteraceae bacterium
TGTTTCAAAAAGTTAAGGATACTGAAATAATAAGAGAGCTTTCTAAAAATTATATTGATATTTATAGAATAAGCACTGCAAGTAAAGCGGGATTAACAACTCAAAATATCGCTGATGACTTTAATTATGGCAAGCGTTCATTCGTTTTGAGAGATGTGTCGAGATTTGAAAAGAAACTTTCTCAAAAACAGATTGTTTCGAGCCTTTTTGAAATATGCGAAACAGATGCCATGCATAAAGGAGCTTCGAGCGTTAATAAGAAAACCTTGCTTGAAATGCTTCTGATAAAACTTATGATGATTGCGACTAAGGATGGTTGAATTGCTGAAAATTAAGCAAGCTATAATTGTTGAAGGAAAATACGATAAAATCAAGCTAAGCTCAATAGTTGATGCTTTAATAATTGACGTTGATGGTTTTCATATTTTCAAAGACAAAAAGAAATGCGAATTAATTAAGAATTTAGCAAAAAGCTGCGGCATTATTATTCTCACAGATAGTGATCACGCCGGTAATCTTATAAGGAATCATATAAATAATTTTGTTAAAAACGGAAAGATTTATAACGCATACATCCCGGAAATACTCGGTAAGGAAAAGCGGAAAGATAAGCCTTCTTCACAAGGTCTGTTAGGTGTCGAGGGCGTAGAGAAAGACGTGATTCTTTCAGCTCTTAATAAGCTAAGATTTGATGATTTTTCTGATAGTTCATCTGAAGATCTAATTACCACCATGGATTTGTATCGTTTGGGGATAAGCGGGGGAGAGAATAGCTCCTTAATCAGAGCTAAATTGCTAAAATTTCTTGATTTGCCGACAAATCTTTCGAAAAATAATATGATTAAAATTTTATCAAAATATACATCGTTAGAACAGCTAACAGAACTTGTTGCTCAAATTAAGGAGGAAATTAAAAATGGCTGGTAATCCGAAGCAAAAGCTTAAGATCATTGCAGTACTTGATATTCTCAATAAATATACCGATGAGAATCATCCGCTTGATGCAATAAATATCTGCGATATTCTTCGAGATGAATATGATATTGAAGCAGAAAGAAAAAGCATTTACGATGATATTTCTATTCTTTTGGAATACGGTTATGACATACTAAAAACCAAAACGCCCAAAAGGGGATATTTCATTGCATATCGTGATTTTGATACACCAGAAATATCTCTTCTTATAGATGCTGTTGAATCGGCAGATTTTATAACGGCCAAAAAAACCAAAGAGCTTGTTTCTAAACTCGAAGGATTGACAAGCAAATGGCAAGCCGAAGAAATTAATAAGAGGGTTTATATTGAAAATAGTAATAAATGCGCTAATGAAGAAATTTATTATACAATTGATAAAATAAATACAGCTATCAAGGATTCTAAAAGAATAACTTTAAATTACATAAAGCGTCAGTTAGGTGAAAATAACAGAATTAACGAAAAAAGCAGAGAACTTGAAGTCAGCCCTTATGCGCTTATATGGGAAAACGACCACTATTATCTCATAGGCAATATCGATAAATATAACAATCTCGTACATATGAGAATCGATAGAATGAAAAGTGTTAAGATTCTTGATAAACCTTATAGACACTTTAGCAAGGTTAGTGAATACAAAACCTTTTTCGATACTGCCGATTACGTTAGAAAATCATTCAATATGTTCGGTGGGGAACTGAAGACTATCGAACTAAAATGTAAGAACGATTTGCTCGAGCAGGTTATCGATCGATTTGGTGATAAGCTTTATTTAAGACCTGCAGAATTTGATTATTTTACTTTTTGCACAAAAGCAAATATCAGCAGCGGTTTAATCTCATGGCTATTGCAATTCGGCGGAGATATTGAAGCGGTCAGCCCAAGAGAACTCAGAGAAAGTGTTATCGAAAGATTAAAAAGCATCAATAAAGCTTATAAATTGTGATTTTGAAATTATAGGGAATGCCCCTAAAAAAATATTAGCAATTATACAAAATGAATGTTTTGTATAATTGAGGGGAGGGTAAACAACATGATTAAGGATGAAATTAAGGCTTCGCCCAAGCTAATTAGGGATTTTTTGACTTACAATGAGATAGTCAGAGGCAAATCTGCTCTTTCAGTTGAAGAATACTTCAGAGATCTCAGAACCTTCTTCAGATATTTAGTCCAATATAATAATCTTGTTGATGATTCAATTGAATTTGAACAAATTGATATTTCTCTCGTTACAATCGACTTATTAAAAACTATTACATTAAACGATCTCTATCAGTTCCTTGTTTACTGCAAAAATGATAGAGATAACAATTCTACAACCAGAGCAAGAAAATGCTCTACATTACGGCTTTATTTTAAATATCTTCATTCACATATGAATTTAATTCCTGAAAACCCGGCCGAACAATTAGAAACTCCAAAACTGAAAAAAGCTTTACCAAAATATCTTGATTTGGATGAATCTATTACTCTTCTTCAAGCGGTTGACGGAGAATTTAAGGAAAGAGACTTCCTGATGCTTGTTCTCTTCCTTAATTGCGGACTTCGCTTAGCAGAGCTTTGCTCACTTAATCTTTCAAGCATTCGTTGGGACGACCACACACTTCGTGTAGTCGGAAAGGGGAACAAAGAAAGAATTGTTTATCTTAATAACGCTTGCATGGATGCTCTAAACAATTATCTTCCTACGAGGCCCGTTGATGGAGTTTTAGCAAAAGATAAAGATGCATTATTCCTATCTAAAAGAAAAACAAGAATCAGCAACAAAACAGTTCAATATATTGTAAAATCCACTTTGGATAAAGCGGGCCTTGGCGGAATGGGATATTCAACCCATAAGCTCAGACACACCGCAGCAACGCTTATGTATCAAAAAGGAGGCGTCGATGTTCGTGTTATCCAAAACATATTAGGACATCAAAATTTAGGAACAACTCAAATATATACTCACGGTTCAGATAAGCAAATCGAATCAGCAGCTGACGCCAATCCTCTTTCTAAAATAACAAGCAAAAATATCGATAAAAAATAGCACTACTCCCCTATTAAATTAAAGCGCATCGAAATATTATTCGATGCGCTTTAATTTTAATTATTGTTGTCGCGAAAAATAGTTTCCTGTTCAGCAATCTCTCTGTAAACCAACTTACCGTTAATATATATAAATTCGCTCTTTTCAGCAATTTGGCTTTCATCATCATATTTTGCGCTTTTATCGGTAGGATCTTTAGCATCACTCTTTATTGATTCATCTGTAGAATCCTTGTTAATTCCTTCATAATACGGATCGACAACCTTTTCAATAATACCTTGGAAAGAATAATAGCATTGAAAGAGTCTCGGTAATGAAAATTGAGCAAAAAGAAGTGTGATAATAAGAAAAACAACAAATGCAGGAGAATTAATTGCGAAAACTAAATATCCAAAAGGAAAAATTAGCGAAACGATAATAGCTGCTGCCGATTTCATACTATTTTTAAAACAAGCCAAAACAAGCAAAAAACCATTCTTGTAGATTTTTCTAAGCTTTAAATCTAAAGAGACTACCATAAG
>JAZORV010000199.1:0-4036 GCA_045656785.1 Acutalibacteraceae bacterium
ATATCGGTATTGTTCAGCAGGACGTTTATCTCTTTAATTCGAGCATCAGGGATAACATTCTTTATGGAAGGCTTGATGCCTCTGATGAGGAGGTTATAGAAGCCGCAAAAAAAGCAAATATTCATGATTATATTATGGGGCTCGAAAAAGGCTATGATACCATCATCGGAGAGCGCGGAATCAAGCTTTCCGGCGGACAAAAGCAAAGGCTATGCATTGCGCGCGTATTCCTTAAGAATCCGCCGATTTTGATTCTCGATGAAGCAACAAGCGCCCTTGATAATGCAACAGAACTGCTCATTCAAAAAGCACTTGATGAATTAAGTATTGGTAGAACTACCCTCGTTGTGGCGCATAGATTATCAACTATTAAAAATGCCGATGAAATCGCTGTTGTTGCGGATGGCAGAATAGTTGAAGAAGGCGATCATTCCAAGCTGCTCGAGCAAAAGGGGATATATGCCGAGTTATACAAAAAACAATTTGAGGCTTAAATAATTTATAATCAACGCTTTGCGAAGCAAAGCACCGAAATTATTCATTATTTATCAGCGTTAGCGACTTCATTATTCATTACGAAAATCCGTTTTAATGAATATTGAATAATGAAAAATGAATAATACAAAACAAAAATCCTGCCGACAAGAATCGACAGGATTTTCGTTTTGGCGGAGAGAGGGGGATTCGAACCCCCGAACGGGTTTAAGCCGTTACACGATTTCCAGTCGTGCGCCTTAGACCAACTCAGCCATCTCTCCACGAAATTTAGCTGACTATGTTATTATAACTGTTTCTTTCTCAAAAATCAAGAGTAATTTTTAATTTTCTTAAAAATTTTTCAAAAAATATCAATTTTTTTGTTTTTTTATTGGATAATCTCTTGACAATGTGTAAAAATTTTAATATTATATCTTTTAGACATTAAATTTTTAGGTGATAAATTATGGAAAAGAAAGTTTCAACTATTGGTATTTTAACAAGTGGCGGTGATGCGCCCGGAATGAATGCTGCAATTAGAGCAGTTGCAAGAAAGGCTCTTAGTCTTGGCATAAAAGTTTACGGAATCAAGAGAGGCTATAATGGCCTTATCCATGATGACGTTTTTGAAATCACTATTCGTGATCTTTCGAATATTCTTCAGCTCGGAGGAACCTGCCTTTTTACAGCTCGTAGCCCCGAATTTAAAACCGAAGAAGGAATGCAGAAAGCTATCGAAACTTGCAAAAAATATGGAATAGAAGGCGTTGTTGTTATTGGCGGAGACGGTTCTTACAGAGGAGCGCGCGATTTGTCTTTGAGAGGCGTTCCTTGTGTTGGTATTCCCGGAACTATTGATAACGATATTGCTTCAACCGACCATACCATCGGTTTTGATACCGCTATGAATACCGCTATGGAGCTTATCGATAAGCTCCGCGATACATCCCAGTCACATGACCGTTGCTCGGTCGTTGAGGTTATGGGAAGAAGGTGCGGAGATATTGCGCTTAGAACAGGAATTGCTGTTGGGGCAACTTCAATTCTGATCCCCGAAATTCCTTTTGATTTTCAAACTCATGTTATCGATAGAATCAAAAGAGGAAAGAGTCTTGGCAAATCTAACTTTATCATTGTTGTTGCTGAGGGTGTTTCCGGTGGAGAGCTTGGCAGCGTTAGTGATATTGCAAAAAGAATTGAAGCTGAAACAGGTGTTGAAACAAGAGCAACTATTCTTGGTCACATTCAGCGCGGAGGAAGCCCGACCATAAAAGATAGACTTCTCGCTTCTCATATGGGCTCTTATGCGGTTGACCTTTTAGCTCACGGCATTGGAAACAGAGTTGTTTGCATAAATGATGAAAAAATCAATGATAAAGATATTTATGAAGCGCTCGAAATGAAGAACGTTGTTAATCAAGAGCTTTATGCTATAGCGCACCAGATATCTCTCTAATATTTAAAGCAACCTCTGATATATGGGGTTGCTTTTGTTTTTAATAGAAAGGCAAAAGCTATGGAAGATAAATTAAAGAAAAAATACGGACTTTTTACTGCCATTTCAATGGTTGCTGGAATTGTTATCGGAAGCGGAGTTTTTTATAAAGCGCAATCCGTTTTAAGCTTAACAGAGGGTGATATGCCGCTTGGTATAATCGCTTGGCTTCTCGGCGGAATAATTATGCTTTTATGTGTTTATTCCTTTGCAACGCTTTCGGGTAAATATGATAAAGTTAATGGAATCGTGGACTATGCCGAAGCCACTGTCGGCAGAGGTTATGCCAAACTAATGGGATGGTTTACAAGCATTATTTTATATCCAACCCTTATATCTGTTCTTGCTTGGCTTTCTGCGAGGTATTCCTTGGAACTTTTTGGATTCAAAGATTCTGCGGGCGGTCTTGCATTTTCGCTCGCTTGCTTATATTTGGTTTCAAGCTTTTTGCTTAATTCCTTTGCTCCCGTAATATCCGGAAAATTTCAGGTTTCTGCTACGGTCGTTAAGCTTATTCCTCTTGTTTTTATGGGAATTATCGGAACTATTGTCGGATTATCTAACGGCAATACTGTTTCGAGTTTTTCAACCCTTGGTCAGGGAGATGCAACATCGCTTTTTGGCGCAGTTGTTGCAACGGCCTTTGCTTATGAAGGCTGGATAACCGCTACAAGTATTAATGCAGAGCTCAGAGATTCGAAGAGGAATCTCCCTAAAGCATTAATTTTTGGTTCGATTATCGTTATAGTGGCATATATTGTATATTATATTGGTGTTGCAGGAAGCGCAACTGTTGAAGAAATTATAAATGAAGGAACAACGGTTGCATATAAGCATATATTTGGTAATTTCGGCGGAACAATTTTAAAGGCTTTCGTTGTTGTTTCATGTCTTGGAACCTTAAATGGACTTATGCTCGGCTGCTCGAGAGGAATTTACTCGCTCGCAGTGAGAAATGAGGGGCCTGCTCCGAAAGTTTTCTCTCAGCTTGATAGAAAAACAAATACCCCGATCAATTCTGCGATAATTGCCCTTTTTACAAGTGCTTTGTGGATGTTTTATTATAGAGGTGCGAATCTTGGCGATAATATATTCGGAATTTTCGGCTTTGATTCTTCGGAGCTCCCTATCGTTACTTGCTATGCACTTTATATTCCTATTTTTGCAGCGTTTATAATAAAATCCGATAAGAAGAATATTTTGAAGAATAAGATTATGCCCGCTCTTGCGATAGCGGCATCGCTATTTATGATAGTTGCGGCGGTTTATGCGCATGGAGTTGAGCCATATATTGCGGCAAAAAATGATAAGATTGCAAAAGAATATTCGGCTTCTGTATCTGCCAAAGATGATATATTTATAATATTCGGAAAAGATGGCAAAATAACAGCTGAAAGCGGAGCTTTTAAGTTTGAAGAGATTGAATATATTGTGGATGAAAACGGAGTTCGATTAATTTTCGATAAGAGGATTGAAAAGCTTTCTTTTTTTGATAAAAAGGGGAAAGAACTATTTTCAACCGATAAAATTGAATCAAACGAAGTTTATTTTGAATATAATTCTTTTGAATCGCGCTTCGAGGATGCGGAATTTAATGAAAATCACTACATTGATATTAATTCAGGGCTTACCGTTAAAGCATCATTTGAAAAAGAAAACAGTCATTTCTCTTGTCCGATTATATTTTACCTGATTGTTTTTGTGGCAATTATGGCATTAGGTTGGGCGTTGCCATTTAATAAAAAAATAGATTAATAAAGAATAAGACCATAGCTATTTTTTTCGGCTATGGTCTTTCTTTTATTGCATTTTGTTTCTGAATTTAGAAGGCGAGATGCCTTTCATTTTTTTGAAAATAGAAATGAAATATGAAACGCTGTTAAATCCGCAATCGGATGATATTTTTGTTATCGGGTCTTCAGAAGAAATCAAAGCTTTTTCGGCATAATTTAAACGTGTTGCATTTAAGTAATCTTTAAAAGTTTGTCCCGTTATTTTTTTGAAGCTTCTCGAAAAATAACTGTAACTCATAAAAACAAGTTTCGCTGTTTCTTCGGCGGTAAT
>JAZORV010000200.1:0-13584 GCA_045656785.1 Acutalibacteraceae bacterium
GCGATGAGAACAAATTTTAGAACTGTCCTCAATTGTTTGCCCCATACGGAGTGATAGCTCTTTTTTATGCCAACCTAATCAGGCCTCATACTCGGTTTCAAATTTCTTCCAAGGAACATCGACGGTTGCTTCATCCTGCAATAGCTCTTTGATATGCATTAACAATGGAAAATCCTTTTTATCGAGCTCGCCAGCCTCGGCAAGCTGTTCAACCGCCAAAGCTGTACGTCGGCTGATAACTACCCCCTCCATTGTGATTCCGGGGAGCTTTTCCATCGACTCATTATAGGTATATCCCTGACCGAGCAAGGCGCCAAGCTTGCGATTTCTGCCGCCAAACACAGTTACGTAAAGGTCACCGAGGCCAACGAAGATATTGCGCTCGGCTGCGCTTTCAAACACATTCAACAAAAGATACATCTCGCGAGAAGCCTGCATAAAAAGACCTGCTTGAGAATTATAATGCTCTAACTTTTTGCCCTCCCTTTTATATGAAAGACCAATTGCAAGCGCAACACCCAAGGCATAAGCGTTTTTAAGCGCAACAGCGCACTCAACACCATGAACGTCGGTAGAAAGGCTGATGTTATAATAATCGGTTTCAAAAAGGGATTTCAACCAGCGCAGAGTTTTCATATCGGGGCCGCAAAAAACAACCTCTGTTGGGTCCTCTACTGCAAGCTCATAGGATGTGCAAGGACCACCTACGGCATAAATCTTTAAGTCTTTATCTGTAAAGCGCTGCATATATTCAGGATAAGAAATGAGATTACCTTTATTCTCGCCATCATCTATCATACCTTTTGAAATTGAGAGCAAGGGTATATCTTCAGGAAGCCTTGGAATAACGTTTTCACAGAACCAATCCATACCAAAAGAAGAAACACCGCAGATGATCAAATCAGCATCTTTAATGCATTCCTCCATTTCTTCGATATAATGAAAAGAGGTTGAGCCGGGCATAACAAAAGGCTCATCAATTCCGATGGTATCGTTATTTTTTCTATATAAAGAAAGTGTTAAATGCTCGCCTGTTTTTTTGCCATGCTCGATAATTTCGTTATCAAGAGGTGATCCGACCAAACGAATGGTATGGCCATTTTGCGCTGCAGGGAACGTAATGGCAGAGCCCATCATTCCTGAACAAATTACTGTTATTATTGCCATATTTATCCTTCTTTCAAAATTTCTTATTGACAACTATAATACTTACGTTATTATATCTCCGACATCAATTACGCACAACCACCGACACAAATTTTGAGCAAATAATCGAATTTATGAACATTTTATATGCAAACAAGCTAAACGGAACCTTTCGAAAGAAGGGCTCCGTTTTTTCTTTAGCTAATATCAAAATATTACTTCTTTGTTATAATGGGGGTTGACAAGATTCCCATTTCCTTAAGAATATACTCATAACACCATGCATCGCCCTCGGAGCGCCAACAGTTGGGTCCCAACCAGCCCCACTTTCTATCGGCATTATGAACACAGCCGAAGGAATTATAGCGATTGCCAAAGAGGGTTATATTGAGGGTGTTTTCGCCCGCTTCTGCCTCAATCTCGGCATTATAAGGAGGATAGATAATAGGCTTATTATCGCCCGAAAGCTCCACCTTAACAAGCCCACCGACATAATGCGGAATATGAACGTTATATTTGCCCTTTTCGAGCGAAACAGGGAGATGATAGGTTATATTTCCGCCATAGAAGGGGAAGCCTTGATTAACAACGTCGCCAAAAGCAAGCTTTTCGGGTTTCTTATAAATACAACAATTTTTACCTGCAACGCGAACTCCGAAATCTCCCAGCAGATAGCACCATTCAATATTAGTGCTGATGCCGAAGGGAAGCTCGATATCAATGATATTTTCGCCTTTCTTTAGCTCGGGAAGCGAGATTTTGCCGATAGATTTATCAACGTACCAGCCATTCGGCTCTGCCTTCACCTTTTCGCCATTAAGGGTTATTTTTGCAACGTCTGCATCCTCGAGCGCAAGAGAAGTTCCCGAAACGGCAATCTCGCTTAAAACTCTGAAACGGATAGTAACCTTATGGTCGGGCACCTCGGGAGGAATAACCCAAGGCTGAGCTATTGCTTCTCTGCGAGAAGGAATATCCAATTTTTCTCTCAGGATATTATCGGCAATAAGCAGCTCTTCTTTTTCCATAAAGGCTTCGCCATCGAGGCTCACTTCACCGATATCAAGGAGCAAAACGTTGGGCTCGGAAAGAGAATATCCAACGAAATCGGGAGTTGCTACAGGCTTTGGTGCTTCGATTTCCGCTACCACTTCAGCTTTATATTCTGATTTTCCGGGAGTATAGAGAATAAGCAAGCTATCATAATCATAAACCGTTTTTCTGATAACGGTTTTGCCGTTTTTATAAGAACACTCTAAGGGAATTATCTCGCCCGTCGCGGTATCATAAAGCTCGGCGGAATAAATGCCGTCCATATAGATATCGATTTGTTCGCTATTTGAAAGATTCTTATTATAAGGAAGCCCTGCCTGAGCTATAAAGAGCCAAAGCTTATCTCCATCTTTTCTTATCTGATGGCAATATCTTTCTATTCTTTCGCCATTGGCTTTAAGAACCTTAACCGTTCTGAATTCATCGAGGGCATCGAGAACCGATTGCTTAGTGAACTGAACCTGCTTAGAAGCCTCATAAAGCTTTAAGCCTCTATCGCTTTCGATAGCATCCTGCAAGGAAGGCGCGTTGCCCAAGAAGATTAGCTCACCGCCCGCCGCTTTAAATTCCTCGAGCCTATCGAGGGTTGTTTTGCGAAGGGTTTCGCAGGCAGGAACGATTATAACGTCATAATCCATCTTGCCAACCTTTAAAGGAGCTGTTCCCTTTTCGCAAAGAGAAGGAAGGAGCGATTCGGAAATATAATCATAATCTACAAGACCGCGAACCAACCAATCTGCAAGATTTCTGAAATTGGAGTCCATTTCTTCTCTAATTGCATTTGTCTGCTCATTCGGGCCCCAATGCAGCCAATAGCTTTCGATTGGATGAATAACGCCAACCTTAACCTCGGGTTTGCCCCTTGTGAGCGCGGTATTAACGCGAGCAAAATGGTCCTCAACGTTTTTATATTCAGTATACCAGGGAGACTGATAGCTTATAGATGCAGGATAATCACGCTTGGCTTCTCCCTTCATGGAAACCCAGGAAAGATGCTGAACGCGCAGGGTTACTCCGAGCGCCGCCTGCCAATCGCCTTGCAGCTTATGACCTCTGAAATCAAAATCCCAACCCGTTACGCCATAAAGCTCCGACATCATCGCCTCTCTGCCATACTGGTGAACGGCAGATTGCGCCTGCTTGGCGGTTGTAAACTCTCTATCATCGCAAAGCATATCTATTCCGGGAATCTCAAATCCACGATAGTTCCTCATTGCTTCGCCGAGAGCATGGGTCTGAGAGCGCAAGGTTGGCTCCTCCATCATATGCCCCGTTAAAGCGAGACCATGCTCCGAGCACCATTTTCCGCAGTTATCTGCAAATGCATTAACGAATCTTTCGCAAACGTGGTCGTGATAATGGTATCTGATAAGTGAAGTTTTGCCCCCTTCAAGATCCCAGAAAAGCTCGGGGATAGAAGCCACAAGATCCTCACCATAAGCGGCTTTGAAGGTTTCGGGAAGGTCGGTGGTCCAAGGGAGGGTTACGTCAACAAGATCTTTCGCATAAGGGAGCGTTCCTTTATGGGAAACCTGCGGTTCATCTGTGAAAATAGAAGGAACGAAATTGCCGAAATCATCCGCTATCACCTTATTATAGGCTTCATAAGTTACCTCAATAAACTCATCCATAGCTTTTTTAGAAAGCGTATCAACATAGCCTTGATTATTAAACCAAGGAGTTTCGTGGGCGCTCTCTAAATAAAGATACCATTTAGTGCCCTTTACCTCAGCATCTCTCTCAATCATTTTATAGCTTTTGAGAAGTCCTTCTTCGGTCAACTCAACATCGAAGCAGGCGAGAAGCTCGCCATTCTGAGCGCGAGAAGCAAGAGCCGAAGCATCAACAAGATATTCATCCTGATTATATTCATTTTCCTCATAAGAAACGGGGGTGAACAAAATAAACTTCTGCCTGTTCTCTTTATTCTTGGTTATAATTCCGCCCGCAGAGCCCGAAGGCCATCTATCCTCATCATAGAGATAGGAATACATTCCTTCCTCCTTGCCCTTTTCAACACAGGCCTTTATAAGCGCCAAAAATTCATCACTTAAATATTCGGTTGCCATACCTGTTCTAACATGCATATGATAACCGCCGAGACCCATTTCTTTAAAGACCTCGATTTGGCGAAGAAGCTCATCCTTTTCGAGCTTGCAGTTCCAAGCCCAGAAGGGAGCGCCTCTATATTCGCTCGTTGGGTTTTTAAACAATTCTTTTGTTAAGCTTTTTTCATTTTTCTTTTTATATAGCATTTTTCTTCACTTCGCTTTCGCAAGTATTTCTTTAAGTTAATTAAAACATAAAAAACACAAAAAAGCAACGATTTTTTGGGGCTTTTTTGTGTTTTTTTAAGAATTAATAGTAAATAGTGTTTTGATGCTTCGTAGGGAGCCCTTCACAATATATATGAGAATCATTCGAGAAGGTTAATAACTGAGGTGCACAAATCCCATTTTCATTGGGTGAAAATTTAATTAAAGTTACTGTACTGTGAGATTTATTGAATATGCTCCAAGCGGTTGGCAAAGGGATATCTAAAAGCGCGCCAATCCAGGAAACGCCAAAGCCCTCATGACAAAAAACCGCAATCCTCTTTTCGTTATGCTCTTTTGCTTCATAGCGGCAATTCTTTCTGTCGTGAATATAGCCGAGGCTTCCTAAAAACTCATCCGAGGCATCGGCTATTCTGTTATACCCCTCTTCCCCTTTAATGCAGCTGAAAAGCGGATGCTTATACCATTCATAGCCCATAGCAGTTACTTCGGCATTTCTGAGTTCCTCTGTGTGTTCACTTCTAAAAAACCAGCGACGGTGGCCGATTTTCGATTCAAAGGAAAAATCATCATAAGCGAGCTCTTCGCTTGTCCAATCGAGGATTTTAACTTCCTTTTTTAAAATTTTCGCAGTTGGCTCAGCGGTCTGCTGAGCCCTTATCATAGGGGATGAATATATTTCATCGAGCCCATATCTTGAGAGCCTTTTGGCGAGAGCGGCGGCTTGAAGATGCCCTAAGTGGGTTAAAGAATCGGGGTCATAAATAGGATCACCATGACGGATAATATATAAAAGCATTTTATCCTCTCCTTTTGCTTTTCTAATTTGATTATATCCCTACCAAAAAACAAAGTCAACACCTTTTTATTGACATTTTGCCCGAGGAAATATATAATCAAAGAAAAAAAGGGGGGCAAAAAAATGTATGGCTTAATATCGCATAATGATGCTTTAGCACATTCGAAAACAATGCTCGGCTCGCTTATTTCGATAAGAAGCTGCGGAACAAACGATTTCGGAGACGAAAAAATGACCGAGCGCTTAAAGGGCTGGGATAACTATATGCTCGCCTTTGTTGAAGCAGGTTCCCTGCATATAAACATAGAGGGCGAAAATATTATCGCCCGAAAAAACGATGTTGCCCTCATCCCTCCCGGCATCCCCTATACCTTTTTCAGAAGCTCGGGAACTATCTATCATTGGATGCATTTTTTTGGAAGCGGGATGATAGATTATTTAAAGCTCCACGAGCTTTTATACCATTTAGATGACCCTTCGGATTTTCTCCTCCATCTCAAAAATCTCCCCATTGAGGTTATAGATGGACATTCTTTAAAACAAGATGCTTGCAGCATTAGCGGAATGATGATCCTGATGGCGCTCAAAAAAGCTATTACCCCCTATCCCGATTATGTTGATGATTCCTATAAGGCCGTCTCCATTCTCTCAAGCTCCTTCAGAACCGAAGTAACCGTTGAGGAATATGCTGAAACTGCGGGGCTAAGCCTGGCTGAATTTTCAAAAAAGGTTAAAGAAAAAACGGGTATGACTCCGAAGCAATACATCGTTTACCAAAGAATAAACAATGCGAAATTTCTTCTTAAAAATCACGATATGACCTTAACGGAGGTTGCCGATTATATCGGATATAAAGACTATCGCTATTTTACAAGAATATTTAAAAAATCAACGGGGCTAACCCCAACCGAATATAAAAATAAATTCATAAATAATTAGATGTTTCCCGCCACCCTTTTTTAAGGGTGGTTTTGTTTTTTAAAAAATCCACATTCAGGTGCTTTTGTCCACCTTTCTTTTGTTGCTACATAATAATATAATATAATTAAAGCAATTTTCCAAAAATACTGAAAGGATGGTTTGCAAATGAAAAAACTTCTCAGCATTTTTCTAAGCTTGGTTTTGCTCGTTTCCGTTTTTTCCTGCCTTCCCGCAGCTGCGCTCAGCGAGGAAGACATATCGGTTACCTCAAGCACCTCTAAGCTCAACTCTGTTGAAAGCGAAGGCTATCTGCTCTCGGATACCGCATCGCTTTCTGCAACAAAGACCATTTCGGGTTCATCGCCTCAATCCGAGACCTTAAATGGCTCTGCAAATATTAAAAACGAAACCTCTTACAGCGGCGAGGCTACTGCGGGTCAATCTCATTATTGCCCCTCAGGCAAAGTTACCAGCACAACCCTCGATGAAACACGTTGGTTGGAGATTAAATACGACCTCGGCGCGGTTGCGGATATTTCGGACATTCTCGTTACCTCCGCAAATAATGGCGGTTTCACCTTCGGCCATTATAAGCTTTATGCATCAGCCGATGTTGCTTCTCCCGAGCTCGAAGCTTATGGCGATACATATTTGATTTATGATTTCACCCGAACCAACAATAAGGATATGAGCCAGACCTTCTCCTTCTCGGATGGCGCTCTTTCTGCCCGCTATATCACTTTGAGAATTATCGCTCCGATAGGCGCTTCTCTTATAGGAGCAGACCAAACAGCGCTCGAAACTGCCTTAGGCTCAAACGCTTCATGGGGATCTGTTTATTTAAGGCTTTATAAATTTTTGGTTTACGGAAAAAGCAAGGAGCGCCTTATTCTTAATCCTTCCCTATCTGCTGCAGATAGCGGAACCCAAAAAATCCCAGATATTGAAAAATACGGAAGCCTTACAAACACTAACACAACTGCCAACTTCACCTTAACTGCGGTTCATTATAAAAATGATGTTATCGAAGGCGAACCCGTTTGGACATCGACAGAATCTTCCTCTCCATCGAGATTATATAATGGAGCCAATGCCTCGGGTGATGACCAGCAATGCTGTTCTTCCTTCTTCTTCGCCGACAAAGATAATTCTGTTGTTTTTATCGACGGAACAAGAAGATACCTTGATTATATTTATGATCTCGGCGCAGTTTGCGACATAAGCTACATTTCTGTTGTTCACGGAAACAATGACGCTCTTATGACAGGCCGCTATCAACTTTATGCTTCCAAAACGGAATCAAGAAAATTCACGACAGATGACCTGCTCATTGATTTCACCAACTCCAAAAAATCTCGCTCTCAAACCTTCTCTACCACTCAGGGCAACAAGGTTTATGCAAGATATGTTGCGTTAAGAATTTTGAACCCCTTCCAATACGGAGTAACCTATGATCTGCCACTTCCGGGCGGTTGGCCTTTTAGAGATAATTATGTTGCCTCTGCGAGAATTGCAGAATTTCAGGTTTATGGAGAATATAGCGAAAAAATGGTTAAAAATTCAACTTGGAGTAAAAACGATAAAACGACCATAAGCTTCCCCGGAAAAGGCTCCGTTTCGGGTGGCACTTTGGCCGATTACAATAGCATAACAAACCCCGCAAATGCAGATAACTTCTCGCTTTCTGTTATCCGCTATAAGAATGACGGCGCAGGCTGGGTTAAATATGACACTCCCTCCTGGAATGTTTCCGCGCTTTATGACGGCATCGGAAACCGCACCGACAATTTCCCCGGTAACGGATTCTTCGTTGATAAAGAAAATTCGAAGCTCCTGCTTGATGGAACAAGAAGATATATTGATTTCGTTTATGATCTCGGCGCAATTTATGACATCAGCGATATAGCAGTTGTAAATGGTTCAACCGACGGTGGTCTCGGAATGGGTCACTATAAGATTTATGCATCCGAAGATGAACCGAGAAACTTTACAGAGGATGACCTTCTTATTGACTATATTAATGATGAAACCTACCGTTCGCAAACCTTCTCTACGCTTCCCAAAAAGGAAATCCATGCCAGATTTGTTTGCTTGAGAGTTATCAATCCTGTTCCAATGAAGAAAGCCGCGGAAGACTATATTCCATCAGCAAACGATCTCAACCAAGACCACATTGTTGCTGTTCGTCTTGGTCAGTTCCAGGTTTACGGAACCCGACTTCCCGGTCAAGCAACCCTTTCGGGCGGATATATTGAAGGCTGGCTTAACTATAAAGAAAAGGTTGATATTTCCAAAAATCTTTTGGCAAATCAACAGCCGGCAAGCGCAACCTATATCAACACCTATTCGGGCATTACATCCCCCACTGCCACGACGACTATGGGAGATAAGCTCACCTCCACCATCAACGCTTACGACGGACAGACCCAAGGAAATATGCAGACATCCTTCGTTGAGCATGACGGAACTAAGGTTACCGCATTGAGAGATGATGAAACAAAGCAGTATGTTCAGCTTGATTATGAGCTGACAAAGCCTGCAAAGATAACCGAATTCGCCGTTTTAGGCCACAGAGAAACCCACCTCTCCCCCTCTCATTTCAAGGTTTCCTTTGCCGATACTAAGGATGAACTCTTTACAGATGCCGCCTACACGGTTGAAGTTAAAAAGAGCAACTATGAATATGTTATCGGAAAGATTCCCGAAGAAGAGATACCAACAGCTAAATGGGCTTCGATCCGCGTTATCTGCGGCGTTACAGATTCCGTAATCGGCGGAACTATGAGACCTGTTGATTATTATAGCCGAGTTTCTCATTTCCTCCTTCGCGGCGAATGGACAGAGGGCCTCGCAGAAGATAATCTTACAGTTACCTCTAATAAAGACTTCATAACCCCCGAAGAGAGCAAGGTTTTAGGTCAGATAGATAACAACGGAAATTCAGTTTTGGGAACCTCTTATATCACAGTTACCGCTCCCGAAGCTCAAGCCGATGCAGATGGCCATCACACCTTTATCGGTTGGTTTGATGGTGATGCAATGGTTTCCGATTCCACAACCTTCGACTATTATTTAACAGATTCAGCAAAGACCTTAACTGCTAAATATGAGTCTTCTGTTTCCTACACCGTTACATATCTTGATAAATCGGGCACCAAGCTTTATGAAACCTATGTTAAGGCAAATTCAACTCTCTCAAAGGAGCAGATTCAAGCGGCTTCGCTTAAGGTTCCCGAGCTTTTCGGTTATGTTCGCCGCCTTGATGAAAACGGACTCCAGCTTTGGAGCGAGGATGACAGAAGCATAATTACAGCTGACCTCGTTCTCACCCCCGTTTACACCTATTCCGAAGAAACCTACATCGTTTCTATCACCGATTCTTCGGGCGAAACCATAACCCAAAATCTCCTTTTCGACCAGAAGCTCACCTTAAAAGATGACGGAGCTTTCGGCTGGATGCTCGATGGAAAGGTTATCTCTTATGATAGCGCAATAACGCTCTACGTCAGCGGAAACATGGAGCTTTCGGCAATCAAAGAAGAACTTGAAAAGACTGCTACCTTAACCATTATGAACACCGCCAAATCGATTGACACATTGTCGGTTCTCGCGCACATCAACAATCCCGATAACAAGGCAATTATTGATGCAGGAATCATCTTCGTTTCGGGAGCTACTTATGATGCGGTTGGCGATGTTGATTGGACCGCCAATGCATTAAAGGGATTTGCCTCTGTTAACATCAACCTTAAAAACATCTCGGGAGATAACTTTATGGGAACCCTCATTGGCATCCCCAAGGATAGAGAGGTGGTTCGCGTGGCAAAAGCTTACGTAACCTTCGAAGACGGAACAACAATTTATAGCTCCGCCACCGCAAAAAACACCTTCTCCCCCTCCAATCCGCTTATAACAACTGAGCAAGGAGGCTGCGGAGACCCTTGGATAGTTTATCACGAAGGCTATTACTACCACGTTTACAACAGATCGGACGGAGTTTATCTCTCAAAATCAAACAGTCTCTTTGAAATAGGCAACCGCGATATTGAGGTTAAAATTCACGACAATTCCGATTCGAGCAATGAAACTCAAGGCTCCTGGTTCGCCCCCGAGCTTCATTATATCGACGAAGTTTGGTATGTTTATGCTGCACCCGCGCATGCAGATAATGCGGCAGACCATGATATGTACGTTCTCTCTTTTGAAGGTGATTCACCTCTCGCTGATGGAGAAAACACTAAATACACTCCTCGCGGATTTATGTCAGGCCTTAATGATAGCGCAACCCTTAATATCGACGGAACTTATTTCGGATACGAAGGCAAGCACTACTTTATCTGGTCTGACCAGGGAAGCCTCAAGATTGCAAACCTATCGAAGGATGCAGACGGCTTCTATACCATTCTCTCAGACGCTAAGACAATTTCTCGACCGACCTATGATTGGGAAATGAACGTTTATTCCCTCAATGAAGGACCTGCAATTTTGGAGCATAACGGAAAAGTATTCCTCTCCTTCTCAGCTTCCGATAGCCAAAGCGACTGGTATGCAATCGGTATTCTCGAATTTGCGGGCGGAGATCCTTTGGATGCATCCAACTGGACTAAATGGGAAGAGCCTGTTTTAGAGCAGGATAGAGAGCTCGGCATTTATGGCCCGGGACATAACTCTTTCACCAAGGTTCTCATAAACGGAAACTGGGTGGATTACATCGTGTACCATTGCCACGATAAGTCGGTTACTGCAGGAGAGGTTGCAACCGCTTGGAACGCAAGAACAGTTCATGCTCAGCCTGTTTATTGGGACATCGACGGCAAGCCCGTTTTTGGAAAAGTCAGCCATAGCGTATATTGATTTTGAAAGGAGAAATTTTGATGAAAAATTATTTAAAACCTGAAATTGAAATTATTTCCGTTCAAACCGAGGAATATATGCTCGAGCTCGGAGTTTCTAATCTCAATCCCGATGCCTCTGACAGCTTCGGCAATAATCAGGGAACGGCAACGGATACACTCGATTGAAATTTCTGTTTAAATAACAAAAAAGAAGCGTTGGTTTCGACCAACGCTTCTTTTTTTAGTCTATAAATATTATTGCAACTGCGAAGATTTTGGGGTTGTTTTTGAGGCTTATTCTAACCGCTGTTTTATCTCCGCTTTTGGCATTATCAGAAGCGGTGAAGATGCCATTCTCGGTTATACTGCCCGATTCGTTTGTAAATTCGGTTATGCTATATTCTGCTTCATCCGTTTCAGCGCAATCGATAAGCTCCGCATTAATTTGCGCGCTCTCCCCCGCTTTCAAATGGATGAATGGGTTTTCCAAAGAAATTTGCTTGATGGGGGGAAGGGTTGTATAAACGTAGACACCATAGTTTCCGTCAAAAGAATCGGTTAAAACGCCGTTTTGGGCGGTCATCGTTTTATCGAGGGGGCAAACGGTTGCATTGGCATCGATAACCTGCGTTTCGGCGATATAGCTGAAGCGGTTAAACTCGCAGGTTTCTTTATCGGCGAAGGTTATTTTTATATCCTTCGGCATTTTTTCGCCGTTATCAAGCGCAGAGCGAGAAAAATATCCGTTGCTCTCAACTACAACAGTTTTTCCGCCATCGGGAAGGCTGAAGGCGGTTGCGCGGATATCATTGCCTATCCAATCGGTATATAAAGCCTTTGAGCCGCGGGGAACATAGTTCCCCCAAAGGGACTGCTCATAGAAAACTCTTTTAACCTTATTTGCAGTTTCCTCGCTTGAAGGAAGCTCCCAAGAGCATTTTGGCTTTTCTAAGAGCTTCATAAAAAGCGGCTCGGGGAGATATCCCCCAACTGCCGACCAGGAGAGCATGCCACTCATTCCTGCATTTGCGTTTCCTATAAAATACCCTGAGGTTGAATCATTCCAATTAAACCAGCTTCTATAACCCTCATCAGAGGTATTACCATACATTTCGGTTACCATACAAGGTGCATTTGCAAGCTCGCGATAATATCTGAAGGTATCGAAGGCTCTCGAATAATTATCTATTCTGTTCGTTACGTCGTAGTAATGGTGGATGGTCCACATATTGATGGTTTCCTTTGTGTTTTCAACCTGATAAGCGGCCCAAGCCTTGCCGGGGTCGTTCTCGCTTCCTGCAAGCTCCGGGCCCCAGATTTTAACCTCATCCGATAGCCCGACGCTATCAACAGCGGCGGCGATTTTCTTGATCATCGCGCTCCAATAGCTCATTTCATCGGCTTCTGTAAGCTGAAAATCTCTGCCATTCGGCTCATTATATGAGGCTAAATATTTCACGTTTGTGAGCCCCTTTTCCTCCCTTAAATATTTGAGGAGGGCTGCGGCGGCATCCCCGAAGGCATCGAGGTCCTTAGGTGCGCCGACGGTATAATCAAGGCAAGGGAGAACGAACCAATCCTTGAGCCTTGTTGCGGTTTTCCAGCCGAAATTTATTTCAACCTCGCAATCGATATCCTTTAACATTCCGATATATTCGACGAAGGCATCCATAAACTTATTATCGAAATCATAGATTCCGTTTTTATAATTTAAGTAGTCTTTATTATTTTCAATATTTTCTATGCTTAAATCGGTTTCTTCATTTGTTATCATCCAATCTATCTGAAACCAGATTCTCGAAACGTTAGGAGAAAGGGACTTTAATCTCTTTTTATTTAGCTCGTGATAGGTTCTGTCAAAGCTCATCGCCTCCATTCCCTCATCGGTTAGGGTTGCGGAAAAGCTATTAACTCCAAATCCCAAGAAATTATCGTTTATAACGTTATTAGTATCAACTAAGATTTCTCTGATTCCCTCTGTTTTAACGCCATATTCGGCTCCGAAGGACGGCATCGGGGAATCATCTTCAATTTCGGGAACACCTTTATTTATAGCCTCAATGGAGGAGAGAAGCTCGGAAACCGTAACCTCTCCGCTTAAATCAACGTCCCCTGCGGCAAGGCCTCTCGGATGGTTTTCCTTATCCAAAAGCGCTCGCCTTATGCTGACGGCATCGCTGACCGTATACAGTCCGTTTGAATCGGCATCAAAAGTGAAAATTGCTTCGGCGGTATCGGCTCCATATCCTGTATCGGCGGTGAGCTTATCTCCGGGACTCAACTTTTCGCTCGGCATTTTTATGTTGCCCCTCTTATCCTCAACAACTAAATCTCCTCTGCCATCATATGAATTAATAAGGGTTTTTATCTTTGTTCCTTTTTGAATATTACAGGCGTAATCACCGATTATAGAAATATTCTCAAAGCTCAACTTTCCCGAAATTCCATCAACCGAAAACGCGGCAAATTCATTAAATCTCGGATAGGCATTAGTTGCGGCGGCTTCGCCTTTTAAAAGCTTTGTGGCATAATTGAAGCAGGGATTTAAAACCCT
>JAZORV010000201.1:0-2033 GCA_045656785.1 Acutalibacteraceae bacterium
GTATTTTTAGAGGCAAATCTGGATAAGGTGAAATTTATTGCTATGCGTTGGAAGATTTTTCAGGATTCTCCCGTTAAGGTTTTAGGAGATAATTGGGAACGCTTGCAATCAAATTCCGGATTTTATCCCTTAAGTTGCGACCGCTTTTTGCCCTGGTATTTTATTATAACAGATGGAGAAAATACCGACGCTTGCGGAGTTATGGTAAGGCCAAACAGCTTCGTTTCCTTCGAATGTGATTGCGATGGAGTTTCGGGCTGGTTTGACGTTCGCTGCGGTGGAAATGGTGTTGACCTTTCGGGAAGGAAACTCCACGTTGCTGATATCGTTTCGAGACAATATAAAGGGGTTGACTCCTTCTCGGCTCTTAAAAGCTTTTGCAAGGTTTTATGCCCCGATCCTATCTTGCCCAAAGAGCCTGCTTATGGCGGAAATAACTGGTATTATGCCTATGGCAAAAGCTCTTATGAGGAAATTCTCGATGACGCCGCGCTTCAGGCAGAGCTTGCAGGCGATAATGAAAACCGACCATTTATGGTTATGGATGATGGCTGGCAGATTAACTCCTGCGCGGGGCCTTGGCTTCCTAATGAAAAATTCGGAGATATGAAAAAGCTCGCCGATGAGATAAAGAAGATGGGCGTTAAACCCGGACTTTGGGTGAGATTTCTTCATAATATTGATTTTGAAAAAGAACATCCCGAATGCATTATAAAAAAGGATATTGGGAAGGATACCTTTCTTGACCCCTCTCATCCCGAGGTTTTAAAGCTCATAAGAGAGGATATTGCAAGAATCAAGGGCTGGGGATATTCCCTTATAAAGCATGATTACACGTCTTTTGATATCTTCAATGAGTTTGGATATATCTATAATGGCTCTGTAAACGAGCATGAGGGTTGGAGCTTTTATGATACCAAAAAGACCTCCGCGGAAATAATTTTAAACCTTTATAAAACCATTTATGAAGCCTGCGGAGAGGATATGCTGATAATCGGCTGCAATACCTTCTCTCACCTATCCGCAGGGCTTTTGCAGATAAACCGCATCGGAGATGACACAAGCGGCATAAATTGGGACAGAACGAGGGCTTACGGAATTAACACCCTTGCTTTCAGGCTCCATCAGCATAATGCTTTTTATGCCGTTGATGCCGATTGCGCGGGATTTATGGAGAATAAAATTCCTTGGGAGCTTAATTCTCAATGGGTTGACCTTTTGGCAAGAAGCGGAACTCCCCTATTCATCTCCTGCCCTAATCATTTATTAAATGCCGAGCAGATAGAATTCATGAAAAAGGCTTATGCCATAAATTCAAAGCAGCAGGATGAGGCGATACCCCTCGATTGGGAATATAATATAACCCCCAACCGTTGGCTTATTAATGGCGAGGAAAAGGTTTATAATTGGAATACTGATAATATTCCTCGTCTTCTTCATTGGTGCTTTAATCAGCCTCTTTATTAATCATTTCCCGAAACGCCCTTCGCTTTTTTGCGAGGGGCGTTTTTTTGTATGCGAAACGCTGTTCACCACTAGTACGTAATACGAACTAGTGCGTTTTTTTATGTTTGCGAAACGCTATTTACCACTAGCACGTGATACGGACTAGCGTGTTGTTTATTGCGGGCTATAATCAATCGTCCACTCTTAAGATTTCGCAGAAACTTAACTCTGTGAAATCAGCCATCAGACTTCAGACGGCAGATATCAGACCATATAAATCTCAACTCTATGCCAAAAACCGAAGCGAATCTCAATTCCTCGGCGCCCCTTGCGAGGGGAGCTGGATTTTTTGCCCTAAAAGGGCAAAAAAGACTGAGGGGTAGTTCCGTTCTTTGCTACAAGGCAAAGCTGTAATAATGTTTGTGTTTTATAGACTACCCCTCTGGCGGCTGCGCCGACACCTCCCCTCGCAAGGGGAGGCAAGGGTTTGTTCTACACTTCCAACCCTCGTAAGGTGAGGCAAGGGCTCTATTACGTTAATTTTTCTTACAGAGTTTAGACAGATTGAAGGGCAAGTTTTTCAGTTT
>JAZORV010000202.1:0-8347 GCA_045656785.1 Acutalibacteraceae bacterium
ATGGGCGCCGACTATATTCCCGAAGATAACGTCCTTTCGAGGGTTACAAAGGAAAGAACGTATAAGCTCATGGACGATTGCAAAAAGGCGAACTTTAATGCAATAAGAGTTTGGGGCGGCGGATACTATCCCGATGATTTCTTCTTTGAAGCCTGCGATGAAATGGGAATTGTTGTTTTCTTTGATATGATGTTCGCTTGTTGTATGGTTAATCTCGATAAAGAGATTGAAGAAAATATAAAAGCAGAGCTTTATGATAATCTGAAGCGTCTGCGTCATCACGCTTCCATCGCTGTTATCAGCGGAAATAACGAGGTTGAAATAGGGCTTACAAACTGGTGGAAGCATGAGCCTGACGTTGAAATGTTCAAAAAGATGTATTTAAAGCTTTTTGAGGATATTATCCCCGAAATAATCAAAGAGGTTTGCCCCGAAATTCCCTACGTTCCGTCATCACCATCTTCCGGTGGACATTTTATGGACCCCGATAACGAGAATTTTGGCGATAACCACTATTGGGACGTTTGGCATGGCGGCAAGCCTTTCACAGAATATAGAAATCACTTTTTCAGATATTTGAGCGAGTTTGGGTATCAGAGCTTCCCGAACGAAAAAACGATTGAAGCCGTAACCGAGCCTCGTGACCGCAATATCTTCAGCCGAGTTATGGAAAATCATCAGAGAAACGGCGCCGCAAACGGAAAAATTCTTGCGGGTATCTCTGAAAACTATCTCTATCCCGCTTCATTTTCAAGCCTTATTTATGCTTCTCAGCTTTTGCAGGCGGAGGCGATGAAATATTGTGTTGAGCATTTAAGAAGAAACAGAGGCAGATGTATGGGCGCTCTTTATTGGCAGTTGAACGATATATGGCCCGTTGCTTCCTGGGCAAGTATTGATTACTACGGAAGATATAAAGCGCTCCACTACTATGCAAAGAAATTCTTCGCCCCTGTTATGATTTCCTGCATTGAGATTGGGGAGAAAACAACGAGGGCTAATATAAATGCCGAAAGATGTGTTGATTTCAGCACCAAAGCAACCTTAGCGGTAACCAACGAAACCTTAAAAGAGGCAAAAGGAAGGGTTTTGTGGAGCCTTAAAACGAAAAACGGCGAGGTTATAAAGTCGGGCGAATTTGATGCCGAGATTAAACCGATGACTTCTGTGAGCTTTGAGGAAATGGATTTCGAAAAAACCGACGTTGAAAACAACTATCTTTGGTATGCCTTTGAGATGGATGGCGAGTTCGTTTCGGAAGGTACGGTTATTTTCACAGCTCCTAAGCATTTTGATTTTTCCGACCCCGAACTTTCCTTTGAAATCAATGGAGATGAAATAACTTTGAATGCGAAAAGTTATGCAAAATCGGTTGAAATATATTCTCCCGATTCGGATTTCATTTTGAGCGATAATTTCTTCGATATGAATAAAGGCTCAAAAACCGTTAAGATTCTCGAGGGTGAGCCGAAAACCATCCTCCTTCGCTCGGTTTATAATATAAGATAAAAAAAGAAAATAGGGCTGTCTCGCTTGAATGAACGAGACAGCCCTTATTTTTTGCCAATATTAAATTAATCAAGCTCGCGAGCGCCCGTATAAAGCTCATAATATCTGCCCTTAAGGGCTAAAAGATCATCATGGCTTCCGCGCTCGATTATCTCGCCCTTTTCGAGAACCATTATCGCATCAGAATTGCGCACGGTTGAAAGGCGGTGAGCGATAACGAAGGTCGTGCGGTTTTTCATAAGGCGATCCATTCCGTGCTCAATATGGCGCTCGGTTCTTGTATCAACAGAGCTTGTAGCCTCGTCGAGAACAAGGATCGGCGCTTTTGAAATTGCGGCGCGAGCGATGTTGAGAAGCTGGCGCTGACCTTGAGAAAGATTTGCGCCATCACCTGAAATTACGGTGTCATAGCCATTTTCAAGCCTCATAATAAAGCTGTGAGCACTTGCAAGCCTTGCCGCTTCTTCAACCTCTTCATCGGTGGCATCAAGCCTACCGTAGCGGATATTTTCGCGGATAGTTCCTGTGAAAAGATGGGTGTCTTGAAGCACCATAGCGATATTTTTTCTCAAAAACTCTCGCTTGATGTTCTTTATATCAACGCCATCTATCGTGATTTCGCCCTCCGTAATATCATAAAAGCGGTTGAGAAGATTTGTAATGGTGGTTTTGCCTGCTCCCGTTGAGCCAACGAAGGCGATTTTTTGCCCGGGGTGGGCGAAGAGGGAAATATTTTTAAGGATAACCTTATCGGGATTGTATCCGAAGGTAACGTTTTTAAGCTCAACGTCTCCGCGCATATTTTCAAGCTCTGTTGCATCCTCTTTATCCGGATCTTCGGGATTCATATCGAGGATGTTGAAAACCCTTTCTGCTCCCGCCAATGCGGCGAAGAGGGTCGAGGTCTGCATAGAAAGCATATTAATAGGCTGAGAGAAATGTCGGGAATAGTTTACAAAAACCGAAAGTCCGCCAACGTCGAAATTTCCCGAAATGCATAAAAGTCCGCCAATGCCTGCGGTAACGGCGTAATTAATCTGGGATGTGTTGCCCATAACAGGCCCCATAATTCCTCCAAAAAACTGGGCTTTCATCTGCTTTTCGCGAAGGTCTGCGTTGAGAAGCTCAAATTCCTCGATGCATTCTTCCTCGTGGTTAAAAACCTTAACAACCTTCTGTCCGCTTACAGATTCTTCGATATATCCGTTCACGGCTCCGAGCGCCGATTGCTGTCCGCTGTAATATTTTCCGCTTCGCTTTGCAATAGCTGTTCCGCCGAAGGTGAATATCGGGATAAAAACAACTGTAATAATTGTTAGCAATGGGCTTGTTATCAGCATCATGGTAAAGGTGCCGATGATTGTGATAACGCCTGATGCCACGCTGGTTAATGAGTTATTGAGCATTACATCGATATTATCAACGTCGTTTGTAAAGCGGCTCATGGTTTCGCCCGTTGTGTTGGTATCGAAAAAACGAACGGGGAGGGTCTGGATTTTATCAAAAAGCTCTCGTCTTATGGTTGCAGAAGCGTTTTGCGAAACGTGAAGCATAAGTCTGCCTTGAAAATAGTTTGTAAAAACGCCGACCGAGTAAACCGCGCCCAAAATGAGAAGACCGCCGGCAAGCTCAATAAGGCGCTCAGAGATAGTGGCATCCCGTCTTACAAGGTCGTTAATTATCGGCCTGAGCATATATGAACCGACAAGGCTTGTTCCGCTTGATATGAGCATACAAAAAGCAACGATTATCAGCTGTATTTTATAAGGAGAAACGTAGGATAGCATTCTTTTAATGGTGGCGCCCATCTTTTTAGGCTTTCCACCTTTGGGGTTGCGACTATGCGGACCGCCTCTCGGACCCATTCCCGGGCCGCCTTTTTGAGGCTTCGCCATTCTCGCATATTGTTTTTTAAGCTCTTCGAGCCTTCTTGCCATTATTCCTTCGCCTCCTTTTCATTTTGTGAATAATAAATTTCATTATATTCCTCGTTGTTTTTGAGTAGCTCTTCGTGAGAGCCGATGCCGGTTATTCTTCCGTCATCCATAACAACTATCATATCTGCATCGCGTACCGAGGAAATTCTCTGAGCGATGATTATTTTTGTTGAGTCGGAAAGGGTGGTTGCGAAGGCTTCGCGGATTTTGGCTTCTGTCGCTGTATCAACGGCGCTCGTCGAATCATCAAGGATAAGAATTTTAGGCTTTTTAAGAAGTGCTCTGGCTATACAAAGGCGTTGCTTTTGTCCGCCCGAAACGTTAGAGCCACCCTGACCCAAATCGCTTTCGTAGCCATTGGTAAAATCTTTTATAAACTTATCCGCCTGCGCGGCATCTGCTGCTTGCGTCATCTCTTCATCAGTGGCTTCGCTATTGCCCCAGCGAAGATTGTCGGCGATGGTTCCCGAGAAAAGCACGTTCTTTTGAAGCACCATTCCAACCCCCTCTCGAAGGTTAAAAAGGGTGTAATCCCGAACGTTCCTGCCATCTATTAATATTTCGCCCGAATCGGGGTCGTAAAGCCTTGCGATAAGGGAAACGAGGGTTGTTTTTCCGCAGCCCGTCGAGCCGATTATGCCAACCGTTGAGCGGGCGGGGATTTTCAAGGTTATATCCTTTAAAACCTCCTCTTCGCTATGCTTATAATAGCGGAAGCAGACGTTTTTAAATTCAATTTCGCCACGTTCAATTTGTCGAGCTTTGTCTTCTTTTGATAAATCCTCGCGGTCTGAAATATCGATTTTCTCGGTCATAACCTCCTTTATTCTCTTGCCTGAAGCAATAGCGCGGGAAAACATAACGAACATCATCGAAATCATCATAAGGGACATTAAAATCTGGGTGATATAGGTTATAAAAGCGATGAGGTCGCCAGTTGACATTGAGGAATCGATTACCATATTTCCGCCAAACCATAAAACTGCGATGGTGGTAACGTTCATAAAAAAGGTCATTATCGGGCCTAAGAAAATCATAACGCCCATTGCGCTCATTCCCGAGCGCTTAAGCTCGGAGTTAGCGTCCGAAAATTTCTGCTTTTCGAGATCTTCTCTTACAAAGGATTTAACAACGCGAACGTTGGTAAGGCTTTCTTGAACCGTGTTGTTAAGCCCATCGATTTTGGTCTGCATTTTTCCGAATCGAGGGAAGCCTTTGCCGGTGATAAAAGCAATCGCGAGAATAAGCAGAGGCATGGTAACCGCCAAAACAATGGTAAGCTGAGGGTTGATGGCGATTGCCATTATGAGCGCGCCTATCATCATTCCGGGGGAGCGCAGGCACATTCTCAAAACCATATTTATAAAGTTCTGAAGCTGAGTAACGTCGTTTGTAAGGCGGGTAACTAAAGAGCCTGCTCTGAATTTATCAATATTTGAAAAAGAGAAGGATTGAACTCTTCTGTAAACGTCGGCTCTGAGGTCTGCCGCAAAATTTACAGATGCCTTTGCGCCAAAGTAAGCTCCGCCAACTCCTCCGAGCATCATAAGAATCGCGGTTATTATCATTGCCGCCATTATGGCAACAACGTAGCCATTAAGCCCGAGAGTGTCAACAAGCCATTTTGCGATGGGGGAGATTCCCTCGGTTTTGCCTTCAACTCCGTAATCCACAATCATCGCGAGGAATTTCGGCATTAAAACTTCGCCTATAACCTCGATTATCATGCAGATAGGCCCGAATATGAAATAGGGAAGATAGGGCTTTATATATTTAGACCATTTCATTCTGCTCGCCTCCTAAATCTTTGAGATTTTTTTGCATCTTTTCCAAAACCGAAATAAATATCTCGAGCTCATCGGAGCTTATGCCCTCGAGGGTCTTTTTATCAACCAAATCGAAAATCGCCCTCGTTTCATTTATGAGCTTGCGCCCTTTTTCGGTTATCGAAACTGAATTAAATCGTTTATCCTCTCCGGAGCGGATTCTTTCGATAAAGCCTTCCGCTTCCAGCTTTTTCATCTTTCCAACAACTGCCGCAGGGGTAATATTAAGCTGCTTTGCTATCTCCTTCTGGCTCGGCGGCGCATCGGATTTCGAGAGCATCATCAAAAGAAAATGATTTTCTCTTTTGAGTTCAACGTTTGCAGTCAGCCTGTCAACCGTTTTTTTATGCATTCGGTTGGTCGAAATAAGGCGATGAATAATTCTCTTCGCTTCCATAATCGGCTCCTTTTAAATAATTAACAAGTTAATAATTAACATATTAACTATTATACAAAAAATAAAAAAATTGTCAAGAAATGAAACAAAAAATTTGATTTTTGTTCACATTTATGGTATATATTAGATGTGTAGACTTAAAAAGGTGGGGTGAAAGATAATGGCAGAAAGAAAGATGCATCGCTTTAAAATTCCTAAAAGAATGATATTGACAGCTCTTGCGCTGCTGCTTGTAATGGCGTTTGTTATATTTTCGACTGTATATATTACAAATAACGTATATTGGGCGTATATGCTTTTTGAATTTTTCAGCATTATCTGCGCTATAATAGTAGTAAGCAAAAAGGGTGCTCCGAGCTATAAGATGGCGTGGATAGCTCTCATTCTTGCCATTCCTTTTGCAGGCTGGCTTTTGTATTTAATATTCGGCGGAAACCGAGTTCTTCCATATCTTAAAAAAAGACACGCTAAAATAACCGAGGAAAGCGCCCCCTTCCGCGCAACAGATGCCGAGATAATGAAGGCGATAAAGGAGAATGGTCAGCAAGGCGCCAAGCAAGCGAACTACCTTAGCAAAGAATCGGGATATCCTCCGTATTTTGCTGAAAAAACCGAGTATTTCCCCTCGGGAGAGGCGGTTTTTGCGGATATTCTGAAGAGACTTGAAAGGGCAGAGAAATACATTTTTATTGAATTTTTTATCCTCGTTCAGGGCTATATGTGGGATGAAATTCATAAGATATTAAAAAGGAAGGCAGAAAAAGGGCTTGACGTAAGAATAATTTTCGATGATTTTGGCTCTGCAAACCGCCAGCAGATAAGATTCGCGGAGGATTTAAGGCAAGAGGGCATAAACGTTGCGGTTTTCAATCCTATAAAGCCCAGTTCAAATATGTTCCTTAACAATAGGCTTCATAGAAAAATGATAGTTATTGATGGCGAAATTGCTTTTACGGGCGGCTTTAATATCGCGGATGAATATATCAACCGCGCCTCCCGATTCGGGCATTGGCTCGATTGCGGAATAAGAATTGAGGGAAAGCCGGTTGATAGCTTTGTCGTTATGTTTATAAATATGTGGAATTTCACAAGCCTTAAAACAAGGCTCGAAATCCCCGGCTATCTCGTTTCGCATGAAGATAAGAAGGAAAAAGGCTTCTTGCTTCCTTATTGCGATGGTCCTCTTGATGATAACTTGCCCGCCAAGGGAATATATCTGCAGATGATTAATAGCGCGAGAAGCTATCTTTATATAGCCTCTCCATATCTTATCCTTGATTCAACCCTTTCCGAAGCGCTGACAAGGTGCGCGAAATCGGGGGTCGACGTAAGGATAATCACTCCGAAAAAATGGGATAAGTGGTATGTTCATCCCGTAACGCAGTCCTATTATCAAGAGCTTCTCGATGCAGGGGTCAAGATTTTTGAATATACCCCCGGATTTATCCATTCCAAGCTTTTTATAGCCGATGATAGGTTTGCAACGGTTGGAACGGTTAATATGGATTATAGAAGCTTTTACTTTCATTTTGAGATGGGTGTATGGCTTTGCGAAACCGAAACCGTTATGGATGTTAAGAAGAATATTTTGAATACTTTGGCTGTTTCCGAGGAGATAAATTCCAAAGAATGGAAAAAAAGACCATTGAAGCTCAAAATAAAGCAGATGATTTTGCGTTTGTTTGCGCCTTTTATGTAATTTCTATTGACAAACGAGCAAAAAAAGGTTAAAATATAAAGCGTAGTCCGATAAATATAGGAAGGATGAATGTGTTATGAAATTAAAAGAAATGGATACGAAGCACCTTATTGGCATTATTGCTTTGGGCGTTGCTATTGCTGCGGCAGTTGTCGGCGTTGTTCTTTATTTCACAAAGTTTAAGAAAAAGCGCAATAAGTATTATATTGAATGCGGAGAGGATCCCGATATGCTTCCCATTGGCGAAGATGAGGATTTTGCATTCGAGGGTTAATTAAAAGCGCAAAATTTAAAAGCATTTTTTTGAGGAATTGCCGGATTATTAATTCGGCAATTCTGTTGTTATATGAATTAGGAGGAAATAAATGGCAAAGCTAACAGAGAAAGCGCTTGCAGAAAAAATAGCGCTCAAGCTCTCTCATAATTTTGGCCTCTCTCCCGAGCAAGCGGACGATGATTCCTTTTATAAAGCAACCGCCCTCGTGCTTCTCGATTTGATGAGTGAAAAGAGAAAGGATTTCAGAGATAAGGTTGGAGAAAAAGAATCCAAGATAGTTTATTATCTTTCGATGGAATTTCTCATGGGCAGAAGCTTTAAGAATACAGTTTTTAACTTAGGCCTTGAAGCGCCCTTGAAAAAGGCCCTTAAGGGCTTTGGGGTTAAAATAGAAAACCTCTATGAATTAGAGCCCGATGCAGGCCTCGGAAACGGCGGACTTGGTCGCCTTGCCGCCTGCTTTTTGGATGGGCTTACCTATCAGGGCTATCCTGCTATGGGATATTGCATAAAATATGAATTTGGTATTTTCCGCCAAAAATTGGTTGATGGTTGGCAAACCGAGATGCCCGATTTCTGGCTCCCCGGAGGCTCAGTATGGCTTCAACCGAGACCATCATTGGCGGTAGAGGTTAAATTCGATGGCAGAATCGAAGAGGCTTGGTATGATAATTACCACACGGTGAATTATCTCGATTATAC
>JAZORV010000203.1:0-12830 GCA_045656785.1 Acutalibacteraceae bacterium
GCCCTTCCGCAAATACCTGCGCCGATGATAAGGGTTCGATTTTTACCGAGGGACTGAATATTAGCCGCCTTCATCGTTTCATAAACGATTCTGTAAATCAGCCTGATTCCAACGATAACAACCGCCGAAAAAGAAAAACCGATGATGCTGTAAACAAAGTTAAAGGGAAGCGGAAGCTTTGCAACTATCGAATAAAAGCAAAAGATAACCGAGCCACAAAGCACGCCTGCGCCACATTTGAAAAGATCTATAAATCTTGCGTAGCGCCATATTATATTGTAGGTTCCAAAAAGAGCCATACAGATAATATTCAATATCGCAAAGCCCACGATATGGGCAAGATTGTTTACGGAAAACAGCTCGGGGCCCGTTTTATCCGTGATAAGCACGATGCTCGCAAGCTGAATGATAAACATAACGATAAAATCAATTATCAAAAGGCTATTCTTCTTAAATGCAGAATTCTTGAACATGATTTATTCCTCTTGTTTGCCCTTCCGAAATCTTTCGGAAAAGCTCGTTTGCATTTTTAATCAACGCCTCAACCGCATCAGATCCGAGTTTCGACTCAATCGTTTTAAGCGCAGAGCTCATTCTCGGGGGACGCTTATCAACCGAATGCGCATCGGTTGCGATATAGGATATTACACCGCTTTTCAGAAGCTTGATTGCGTTTTTCTGGGAATGCCTTGAATAAAGCAGAGCGTCACAGCTCAGCTGCGCCACAGCATATCCCCTTTTAATAGTTTCCAAAACCGCAGGGATTCCTTTGGCTCCCATATATCGCTCGATATGAGCAATGATGGGGGTAAGCCCCGTATTAAGAGCGAGGGAGATTATCTCCTCTTCCATCTCATAGCCCCAGCCATCAAAGGGAAGCTCTAAAAGGATGTACTCGCTATTGCCCATTCTAAGGTCCCTGATCTGCTCGCTTCGAGCAATATCTCTGAAATAGTGTACCTCATGGCCTAAGATAATATTCGGCGCCGAGAGCTGCAATTCGCTGAGCATATTATCGAAGGCAGCCTTAATCACCTTTATATGAGCCGACGGCTCAGGGGAGATTTGAGGATAATAGTGCGGTGTAGCAACGACGGAGGTTATCCCATCGAGCCGCATCATTTTTAAAATTTCCGCCGCTTCCTTCATATCCCTTGCGCCATCATCAACGCCGGGAATGACGTGAGCATGGATATCTGCGATCATTTTGCTTTCACCCGACCTTCTATTTGAGGTTTACGAGACTATTTGTTGTTATTATCGTAAGCATAGGCGGAATAATAGTTATAATTATAGTTATAATTATATTTTCCACCCGAGATATATCTGTTTCTGTTATAGCTTGCGCGCTTGGACTTGGTTGAACCGTTAACAACGATTCCGAGCAGCTTAACCTCTGCCAATTCGATGCTCGATTTCGCCTTGATTATCTCATCGTGAGTTGTGATAGCATCCTGAACGATGAAAACGATGCCATCTGTTTTGGGAGCTAAAACGAGGGGATCCGAAACGATGTTGATAGGAGGAGTATCAATAAAGATGTACTCATATTTTTCGTTAAGCTTATCGAGAAGCTCATCCATTCTGTCTCCGCCGAGAAGCTCGGAGGGGTTAGGAGGAATGGGGCCTGAGGGCATAACGTCGAGACAAGGGTTGATGGTTGTAATCGCTTCATCTATCTCGCAGAAGCCGACAAGCACCGAAGATAATCCCTTCTGATTCGAAAGCTTCATCTTTTTATAAATCGAGGGGCGGCGCATATCGCCATCGATAAGCAAAACCTTGCTTCCGAGCTGAGCGAAAGCAATAGCAAGGTTAATGGAGGTGGTGGATTTTCCTTCACCTACGTTTGAAGAGGATATAACAACTCTCTTCTTTTCAGAGCGCGAGAGAATGAACATAATGTTTGTTCTGATGGTTTTATAAGCCTCAACTATGGCAAAAGGAACGTGGGATTTTTCTGCCGCGGGAGCAGCTTTTTCAGGAGCATTAGCAGCGGCTTCAACCTCTACGGGCTTTACGTTTTTATCCATTATTTTTTACCTCCCTTAATTGTTGATTGGAAATCGGGAACGTTGCCGAGAATCGGGATATCATAATTCGCTCTGACATCCTCTTCTCCGTTAACCGTTCTGTCGCTAAGCTCGATATAGATAACGAAGAAGGCAACTATTGCGGCGCCCAAAATTGCCGCTAAAGCAACGGTAATCATGGTCTTCGGCGAAACCTGAACGGTATCTCTCGCTTTGGAGAGGGTCTTGATCATTCCGATGTTATAATCCGAAACGAAATCTGCGGAGCATTCAGCATAGATATTTGCGATTCGCTGAGCCGCCTTCGGGTCGGTTGAAATAACCGAGATATCAATAATCAGGGTGTCCTCCTGAGCAGTGATTTCAACGGTTGAATTCTTGTACTGGTCGAGGAGGTCCTCCTCTGTTAAAAGAGTAACGAATTCATCGCTCTCGGAGGGCATTTTCGTGAGCATCTTAACGTAGGTATCGGTAAGGGCAATGGAAGCGGCAAGGTCTCCCGATTCAACGGTTGCCTCCCCGTTATTAACCTCAAACTCGAAATCCGCCGCAACGCTTCCGTTACTTCCTATAACGGAGGCTACTGCTTCATAAGTCGGGGTGGCAAGCATCTGGCAATACACCAGCGCAATCGCACCGCAAAGCACCGCCGCGATGACAACCGCCCAAACCCTTTTCATAACTATTTTTAAAATATCTATCAGAGAAAAATCGCCCATATATAAGACATCCTTTCTTTATTTTACATATTCATCTCATTATATAACATTTTCAGTAATTTTACAAGGGTTTTAAGATAAGTTTTTTGTTTTTTCCTTTTCTTTTTTTTGGACATTGACCCCAAATAGTGATTTTTCAAACTTCATACAATATTAAGCCCGATTCCGAGCTTAAAGCCAATGCGGGGGGGAATTATCTATCGGCCACTTCTTACCCTTTTTATCGGCGTTGCGATTAGATAAGATACAGAAGGGGTTTTTCCGCCCGATAAGGGCTTAGAGGGGCTTTCTTCGAGCACCGAAAAAGCGCATGAACGCACTATTTTTGCAGCCCGATAAGGGCTTAGAGGGGCTTTCTTCGCGTGCGGTAGGCGTACTTCATGTATGTCGAGCACCGAAAAAGCGCATATAAGCCCTTAGCGGGCGCAAAAAAAAAGACTGCTCTATTGAGCAGTCTCTGTGTTGGCGCTTTCCTATCTTCCCAGGGCGTCACCACCCAAGTATTTTCGGCACCGGTGAGCTTAACTTCTGTGTTCGGGATGGGAACAGGTGGACCCTCACTGTCATTCGCACCAACTATCATTCCTTGCGGAACGAAAACTATATTAACACATAAAACGCACTTTGTCAAGCACTTTTTTAAAATTTTTTAAATTTTTTTAAACCAAGGGTTCTTTGCCCCAAAATTCGCATTCAGCCCGATGCTCTGCAACAACGAATTTTGCGAAAACTGCAAGAGAGACATTGATAGAAGGGAGGGTATATAAAAGGGGGACTCCCAAAAGCCCGAGAGCTAACCATCCGAACATTGAAGAAAGGAAGCCTAACCACATTTTTCCCTTGCCCTCCATAAGCGCTTTAGAGCTTTTTAAAGCTACGGTAAGCGTTACGTCGTCATTCATAACAAACAGCATCGGCGCAAGGGCGGTGCGAGCAGTTACGATAATAAAGCAAAACATTCCAAACAAAAAGAATACGTAAGTAAGCGGCCATAAAATGGGCAAAAAGGTTGGAGCAATAAAGCCCGTAGCATCATAAAACCCCTGACTTTGCAAAACGCTTATAAGAATAAAGGGCAGGAAGCAAATTGCTCCGAAAATCAGAGCGCGGATAAACATAACGAAGGAAAGCGCAATAGATTTGAAGAAGAGCCCAAAGGAAGAATAATAATAAAAGACCTCTGAAATTTCCGCCTTCTTGCCATTTGCAACGGCGCAAAACCATCTGAGAGAGCCGAGCATCAAGGAAAGAGAAAGGAGCATCATCAAAGCCCCCAGAAAGGAAACCGCGAGGGATAGGGTTCGGCTGCCCGAAACAAAAAGAGAATAATTAAGGGAGAAAACCGCCGTCCATAATATCACCAAAGCTATTGGCAAAGAGATCACCGCAACTGCCGACAGCCAATTATCCTGAAGGCAAAGCTTTGCTTCTTTTTTTATGCTTTTATAAACGGGCATATTATCCCTCCTTCTTTTTTTATACACCCATTATATCAGTTACTGCGAAAAAATACAATATTAAATGGAAATTTTACAATTTATTTATTTTTATATTTCATTGACATTATACTTATTTTATTATAAAATAAACTCGATATCTTTTTTTGGAGGATAAAAAAATGGAATTTAAGGTTAAAATGCTAAATGATGAAAATTGGTGGGGCGGCTCCAATAACCATGGAAGCAAAATGCCTTTTAATAAGGACACCGACTTTAAGGGAAGCTTTTTAAGAGGCGCTTCCAATGAAACCATGCCCCTTTATATTTCGGATAAGGGCAGGGCTATTTGGTCGGAAAAGCCCTTCGCTTTTGAAATTAAGGATGGCGAGTTCACCCTTTCGGGAGAAGGAGACTTTTTCCTCGAAGAATTCGGTTCGTCTTTAAAGGATGCCTTCAAAGGCGCAAGAGCAAAATTTTTCCCAACGGATAAAAGAAAGCTCAACCGCGATTTCTTCAAAACAGTTCAATATAACACCTGGATCGAATGTCTTTATGACCAGAATCAGGAGCATATTATGAAATATGCCGAGGCGATAATCGAAAACGGCTTCGAGCCGGGAATCCTTATGATAGATGAGGGCTGGCACGGTCGTTACGGAATCTGGGAATTCGACCGCACAAAATTCCCTGACCCTAAAGGAATGGTCGATAAGCTCCATAAAATGGGCTTTAAGGTTTTATTATGGGTTGTTCCCTGGGTTTGCCCCGATGGCGAATTTTTCTTCACAGCCCTTCACGAATCAAACGCGCGCCATGAAAACGATACTGAAAATCGTCTCTTCATCCGCCAAAAGAGTGACCCATATTTCCCCGCTTTATATCATTGGTGGAACGGATTTTCCGCGCTTCTCAACCTCGCAAACGAGGAGGACAGGAAATTCCTCGATGACCAGCTTCAATATTTAATGAAGGAATATGGCATTGATGGTTTTAAATTTGATGGTGGCTCAGTTGGGACTTATTCTAATTGCATCACGGGCGAGACCAACACCGACCTCACAGCCCATGAGCTCAATTTCTATTGGAACAAATTTGCATCAGAATATGACTATCACGAATACAAGGACACCTATGGTGGCGCTATGTTCAACACCATTCAGCGCCTTTCCGACAGAAGCCATCAATGGGAAGATTCTATTGGGTTTAGCTCCATCCTTCCCTGCTCGATAGCTCAAGGCCTTATCGGGCATCCCTTTATCTGCCCGGATATGGTTGGCGGCGGATGCTGGTCGGATTTCAAGCCGGGAAAACCCATTGATGAAGAGCTATTTGTTCGCTGGGCGCAAGCCTCGGCGCTCTTCCCGATGATGCAATATTCCAAAGCCCCTTGGGATGCTTTGAGCGAAGAGCATTGTAGGCTCGTTCTGGAAGCAGGAAAGCTTCATAAAGCCTTTACAGATGAAATTATCGAGATGGTTGAAAGAGCAGAAGAATCAGGCGAGCCCATTCTCAGAAACCTCGAATATAACTATCCTAACCAAGGCTTTGCGGCAATAAATGATGAATTTATGCTCGAAGATAAATACCTCGTTGCCCCCGTTTTAGTTAAAGGAGCAAGGGAAAGAAGGGTCATCCTTCCCGAAGGAGAATGGCAGGCGGACGACGGCAAAATCTATATGGAGGGTGAGCATTTAATCGAATGCCCTCTCGAGCGCCTTATATATTTCAAGAAAATCTGATAAAGAAAAACCACCCGTTTAAGCGGGTGGTTTTTAAGTTATTCAAAAGATGCTTGCACCTTTTCGAGAACTATCATAAGCTCGATATAGTTTTTGCCGTAGGTGCTTTCAACTTCCGTTGCGGTCATATTCGTCTGCTGAGCCAATTTTTTAGCCTGCTTATCCATTTCGCTATCGCTTACCGTGATGCCCTCGCTTTTGGCATAAGCCAGAATGGAAAGCAGCTGCTTTACTGTTTCTTTAGCATACTGCTCTGCCATTTCATCCCCATAGCTTGCATATTGCTTTTTATAGGTTTCGATATCTGCCGCGGGGAATGATTTGAATTTAGAGTTTTCGGAAAGGTAAAGGAGAATCACATCAAACGTGCTTGCCTTCTTTGCCTTTTCGATATCCTCTTTTTTATTCGATATACCCTTGATGGAGTTAATAGTAACTGTAAAAACAACGTCTGCTCCGGCAAGGTCGGCAGAGTGATATTGCTCGGGGAAGGTTAAATTAAGGTCACGCGTTTCGCCAAGCTCAGCGCCGATAAGCCCTTCTTCAAAGCCATCGATAAAGCTATTTGAGCCGATGGTGAGGTCATAGCCCGAAGCGGTTCCGCCATCAAAAGCAACGCCATCTTTTTTGCCGACATAGTCGATATTAACAACGTCTCCATCTTTTACAGGTCTGTCGGTTATATTTATTGTGCAGTTTTTGGAAAGATAGGAGTTCATAATCTGATTGGCAGTTCCCTCGCTCCAATCGATTTCATAATCCTTATAACTGCAAAGCTCAATAAATTCATTAACGTTGCTCAAATTTGCACTCTCGGTTTTATCCTCGGAAAGAGGAGTTTCATCCACGGAGCTTGAGGTTTCATTTTGAGCGCTTGCATTTTCCTTTTTAGAGCTTACATTATCCTTTTTCTCTTCTTCGCTGCAAGCCGAAAGGGAGAAAACGAGCGCCGCAATCATCAATAAAGAAATTATTTTTTTCATTTTAAATCATCCTTTTAAATTCTATATTTTCCACGAACTATAGGGTCATCGGGAATTTTAAGTCTGCGCTCTTCTCCACCGATAGCGCCCATCATAACGGAATAAAAAAGCCCTGTTTGAATCCAGAAAAAGGTGATATCTGTAAAGCAATGGGAAATAACTGCCGCAATCATCGCTATCACAACCGAGATAACCGCGCCCCCTTTATCCGCCTTATAGCATCTGACTATTCTTACTGCAATATAATATCCGAGGGCGAGCAAAATAAGGCATCCGATAACCCCGAAATTAAGCAGACAGTCGAGAAAAACGTTGTGACAATGCTGAGTATCATAGCTTGAGATATAGTTTTGATGGGTGCTGAAATACGCCATAAAGCCCTTGCCGAAGAAAGGATATCGGGTAATTTCCCTTATGGCAACGCCCCAGATTCTGATTCTATATTCGGTTGTTGAAGAAGCCTCCGTAAGCCTTGGGATAAGCTGAGGCATGCTCGTTATCATAACAACACCTAAAGAGCCACAAATAACCATCAAGCAGAAAAGACGATAATGCTTCGAGAAAAGCAAATAAGCCGCCACGCCGACAACGATTTCAATAAGTGCAAAAAGGCTTGCCGAAAGATAAATATTAAAGAGGGCTAAAATTGCAATAAAATAATAGAAAATTGCTCTGCCCTTGGAATCAACTATCCTATAAGCGCAAATTATTATCGCCGCCGCCATTAAGGCTCCAAAATAGTTCGCATTGAAGAAATACGAGGTGCAGCGGTAAACAAGACCATTGGTGCTTTCCCCCGTTATCATTTCGAAGATTGCATAAATCGTAGCAGGAACGACCATCACGCAAACACCGGTCAAGCAGGTTTCAAAGGTTTCGTTCGTTATATTTCTTCTGACAAAGCAGAAAATTATAAGCAACAAGAAGAATATCGGCGCCACCGCCATCCCCATCATATTCTTATGAAAGAATGCAACGATGAAGGCATAAGCGCAAAAAATCGGAATAAGAAGCGCTCCCTTAAAAGAAAAGAGACCCTTTTGATATTCGGGAGTAATGAGAATCATAAGGCAGGCGATGATCATTGCGACCACCGTAAAAGAAGAGGGCGCAAAGGCGCTCACCGCGAGCATTACTATTAAATTTTGAGGATTTAACACCCCGCGGATTTTTGATAAAATTTCAGTAACGCTAATCTCCTGCACCCGCCTTTCTTTTTTAACTTTTTTGATTATACTACATCTCGCTTGATTTTTCAAGCCCCGCGATTCAGACTTCAGACGACTGACAAAACCCTTCTATCTAAAGCCGCGAATATAACTGAGGCACACTTCGCAAGAAAGTGTGCCTCAAAAGCTTTTTGATATTTTATTTATTCTCCAGAAATTCCTTGAGCGCCATAACCGTTTGATCGCTTACCACGTGCTCAATTTTGCAAGCATCGTCTGCCGCGGTTTCAGCTTCAACGCCGATGCTCTTTAAAAATTCTGAAAGCACCGTATGCCGCTCAAATACCTTTTCCGCCACCAGCTTGCCTTCCTCGGTCAACGTTAGCTCGCCATCGGGCGCCATTATGAGATATCCGCCCTTTTTAAGAAGACCCACAGCTCGGCTTACGCTCGGCTTCGAATAGCCCATGCTTTCGGCAACGTCGATGCTTCTGACGTTACCCATCTTTTTTGATAAAACGTATATCGTTTCTAAATACATTTCTGCCGATTCATGAAGCTTCATCCGTTTCGGGCCCCCTTCCTATATAAATATACATTTTCGTTTAGTTAATTTTACCACATTTTTTTCATATTTGCAAGGCATTATGCGCTAATTATAAAAATTTAAAAATTTTTCCAAAAAACTGCCAAAAACCGCTTGACAAAGGCAACTTTCGGGTGTAATATAATATCGGTTAGCAAATGCTAATCATATTTAACAGCCATTGGTTAGTTTATGCTAACCAACGATGAAAGAGGTTTGGGAAATGACTTTACGCGATGCAACCGAAGGAAAGGAATATATAATTTCTGATATCGCAACAGACGATGAAGAAATGGACGCTTTTCTTTTTTCGCTCGGATGCTATAAGGGCGAGCCGATAACGGTTATTTCCCATTTGAAAGGCGGATGCGTTGTTTCTATTAAAGACGCTCGCTATAATATAGATAAGCAATTAGCCGAGGCAATTTCTATCTAAAACGAAAGAAATTTGCTCTGCTTTTGTTTTTTTAAAGATGAGTTAGCCACCTCTAACTGACATTGTTTTATTTTAAGCCTATGAAATAGAAGCCAAAAAGAAAGATTCAAGGAGTTGAAAAAATGAGAATTGCTTTAGCAGGCAATCCAAACAGCGGAAAAACAACCATGTTTAATGCCCTCACAGGTCGCAACGAAAAGGTTGGAAACTGGGCAGGCGTTACGGTTGAAAAGAAAGAGCACCCAATTAAAAAGACCTATTCGGGAGCAGAGGCGCTCATCGCGGTTGACCTTCCGGGTGCATATTCCATGTCCCCCTTCACTTCGGAGGAAAGCATCGCAAGCACCTTTATCAAAAATGAAAATCCCGATGTAATTATTAACATCGTGGATGCAACCAATCTTAGCCGCAGCCTTTTCTTTACAACTCAGCTCTTAGAGCTTGGAATCCCGATGGTAGTGGCGCTGAATAAAGCCGATATCAACGAGAAAAAGGAAACTGTTATCGATGCTGTGGCATTGAGCGAAAAGCTTGGTTGCCCTGTCATCAACACTATTTCGACCTCGAAAAAAGGTCTTAAAGAATTGCTCAAAGCGGCGCTTTCGGTTACAGGAAAGGAGCAGACAGCCCCTTATATTCAAGAAGAAATCGACCTTGAAAGCAAGCAAGCGGTTATGGAAGCGGATAAAAAGCGCTTCGAGTTCGTTAATTCTATCGTAGATGCGGTTGAAACAAGAAAGGTTTTAACCAAGAACAGAAACTACCAGGATAAAATCGACGCTGTTTTAACCAACAAATGGCTCGGAATCCCGATTTTCGCGGTTGTTATGTTCCTCGTTTTCCAGATATCTCAAGCCTGGCTTGGCGTTTGGATAGCCGAAGGCTATGAGGGAGAGAGCTTTGCAATCCCCGGCCTCGTTACCCTAATCGGCAGCTTTAAAGAGCTTGTTGCCGGCTGGATGGTGGGCGCAAACGAGCTTTTGCAGGCATTTGTTTTAGAGGGCATTATCGAAGGTGTTGCGGCGGTTGTCGGATTCCTACCCCTCGTTATGGTTATGTATTTCCTCATCGCGCTCCTTGAGGACTGCGGATATATGGCAAGAGTTTCGGTCGTTCTCGACCCCATCTTCAAAAAGGTTGGTCTTTCGGGCAAATCGGTTATCCCCTTCGTTATCGGAACGGGCTGCGCCGTCCCCGGAGTTATGGCATGCCGAACCATCCGAAACGAGCGCGAGCGCAGAGCAACAGCAATGATTGCCCCCTTTATGCCCTGCGGAGCGAAGCTTCCCGTTATATCCCTTTTCGTTGGCGCTTTCTTCCCCGAAAACGCATGGGTTGGAACTGCGATGTATTTCGTTGGAATAATAATCATCCTTCTCTGCGCCCTTCTCATTAATAAGATCACCTGCTATAAAGCGAGAAAATCCTTCTTTATTATCGAGCTTCCCGAATATAAGATACCCTCCCTTTGGCGCGCTTTCAAATCTATGTGTGGCAGAGGCTGGGCATACATAGTTAAAGCAGGAACGGTTATCCTCGTTTGCAACTTCGTGGTTTATCTTATGCAAAACTTCAATTGGAGCTTCGAGATGATAGACGACCCGAATCAGTCAATCCTCGCTTCTATCGCAAGCCCTGTTGCCTACGTTATCGCCCCCATCGTCGGCGTTGTTGCATGGAAGCTCGCGGCAGCAGCTGTTACGGGCTTTATCGCAAAAGAATGCGTTGTCGGAACGCTTGCAACCTGCTTTGCCTTTGAAAGGATCCTCGATTCGGAAGGCATTGAGCTTGTAGGAAACGGTACGGTTGCCGCAGATGCTATGAACATCCTCCCCATCGCAGCCCTCGCTTATCTTATGTTTAACCTTTTCACGCCCCCCTGCTTCGCCGCTATCGGCGCGATGAATTCCGAAATGAAGAGCAAAAAATGGCTCTTTGGCGGAATCGGGCTTCAGCTTTCGGTCGGCTTTACAATCGGATTTTTAACCTTCTTCTTTGGCTCTTTGATTATGGGAACAAGCCTCGGAGAATGGTGGATGCCCGTTCTCGGTTGGGCAATAGAGGCTGTTATCGTTGCGGTTATTGCAGGAATTATCATCCATAACAACCGCAAATTTAAAGCGGAATGTGAGCTTAAAGCCAAAGAAAAAGCAAAAGCTATGGTTTAAAAATACATAAAAAAGGAGTGGTCTTATGAAAGATATTATCATTATCGCGGTAATCTTGCTAATAGTGGGCTCCGCCACATTTTATATCTATAAAGCGAAGAAAAACGGCAAAAAATGCATAGGCTGCCCCGACTCTTGCAACTGCTCCGCGAAGGATAAATCCAACTGTTGCGGCAAGCACTAAAGCGATATTAAATTAAAAACAACTCTCCCAAAAGGAGAGTTGTTTTGCTTTTATCGGTGCTTAAATTGTTTTTTAAAATAAGGACTGTTTTCTAAAATTTCTTCCAAATATACGTAACTGCCGTTTTCTTCATAGGCTTTATCGCAAATTTTTCTTATAGCTTCGGCAAGGCTTTTTGAATAGCTTGTTTCTTTATAATTGTTGAGCCATTTAAGCATCATTTTGTCCTTCTCTTCATCAAAAATAACTATTGCCCGAATTTTTGCCATAATACCGCCTACCTCTCAAATTTTTCGAGGCGCAAAAACAAAAAATGCGCCAACCGAAGCCGACGCACAAAAAACGCAAGCTCCGAATAGTCGCCAAACCAACTCTGCGAAATAGCTCTTTGCTAACTCAGAGAAACGGAATCTGCATTTTTTACAAATTCAGTATGAGTTACAAAGAGCATAATATACCTTATGTTCTCATTTTTTCGCATTATTAAGTTGGTTTGGCAAAATTAAGTATATCATATATTTTTGAGTTTTTCAAGCCATTTGAGCATCATTCTGTCATTCTCTTTATCAAAATGAAGGTTGCCCAAAATTTTGCCATAAATATTACCTGACTCTCAAAAATTTTCAGGCACAAAAATAAAAAATGCGCCAACCGAAGCCGACGCACAAAAAACGCAAGCTCCGAATAGTCGCCAAACTAACTTTATAAGAAGCAATCTTCACCACAAAGCCCGGAACTGCATTTTTTACAGTATTCACGCTTTGTAGTGGGATATGCATAGAATACGCCCAACGAAACGTCGGGATTTTGCTTCTTATTTATTTGTTAGTTTGGCATAATTAGTATACCACAGTTTTTTGCATTTTTCAATAGTATTAATTTTACAAAGATTTCACAATATAAAATCCGAAACTGCTCTGAAAGAACAAAGCAAACTGCAATGTCTTGCATTAAAAGAATATTGCCAAAGTATAATCAGGCTTTGAATAATCCGCTTCGAGCTAAAAAAGAACATCGTTTCGAGTTTAAATAGCGTCGTTACGAACTCAAAAAAATACCGTTAGGACTCAAGAAAATACCGTTAGGGCTCAAGAAAACAGCACTTTAGGCTTAAGGAAATATCGAAACTTGAGAAAATACCGATTAGGGATTAAGTAAATATCACTTAAGTCTCAAGCAAATAGCGATTAGGGATTAAGTAAATATCACTTAAGTCTCAAGCAAATATCAATTAATCATAACCACCCGTCAAACGGGTGGTTTGCACAAGGGCTATAAGCCCATGATACTGACCCGCGTCTCAAGGCGCGGGCTTTCTCTTTGTTCAAGCCTTAGAGTCTTTGCCTCTTTGGCTACCCCTGAAGGGGTTTAACT
>JAZORV010000204.1:0-2603 GCA_045656785.1 Acutalibacteraceae bacterium
TTTAATTTTGCTTAAGCCACTTAAAAAGTGGCTTGTCGAAGCGCTTTTTAGCGTTTCGACAAACTACAATCATTATAATTATGTTGCAAATCGAAATGTGGAGGGAGATAAATGATAGATCCAAAGGAACGTTTTTATAGCCGAAAGTGGGGAGTTTTCAATCATTTTCTATCGGTTTTGCAAAATGATAAAAGAGCCGAGAATAGCTATGGCAAGCAAACCGACTGGGATACTCTGGTCAATGAATTTGATGCAAAATCAGTTGCGAAAGCTCTCAATAAGATGGGGGCGGGTTATTATATTATAACCGTTATGCAAGGAACAAAATATATGATTGCCCCGAATAAGACCTTTGATAATATCGCAGGAACGCTTCCGGGAGAAGCCTGCAGTAAGCGCGATCTCATCGCGGAGCTTTATGAAGCATTGGCGGAATATGATATAGACCTCTTCCTTTATTTCACGGGAGACGGACCCTACCAAAGCCATCCCGAGGGCGATAGGTTCGGATTTGTTGAGCCTCGAGAGGCGGGGGTAACCAAAGCCTTTGTTGAAAATTGGGCGAGCGTGCTGGAAGAATACGCTCTGAGATACGGTGATAAAATAAAGGGCTGGTGGATAGACGGTTGCTATAAAGAGCAGTTTAAATACACCGACGAAATGCTTGAGCTTTATTATAACGCCTGCAAAAAAGGCAACCCAAACGCGCTGGTCTCTCTTAATAACGGGGTTGGGGAAGGCGATTTGGAATCATACTATAAATATGAAGATTTTCTTTGTGGCGAGCAACCTGATTTTACCATTATACCCAGCAGTAGATTTTATGGAAATGCTCAGGCGCATATATTAGCCCCGTTGGGAGTTCCACCCAAAAAGGAGGGCGCGGAAGCCTTTGCCGAAAATACGGTCGGTCCGGGATGGGGAATGTTCGGAGCTAAAAGGAGCAAGGAATATATATTGGATTACGTAAGGAAGGTAAACAATGCGGGCGGCATAGTCTCCTTTGATATCGGAGTTTACAGGGATGGAAGGTTCGATCCAAGCCAGGTTGAAATATTAGAATATTTAGGAAGAAATTTATAAAAAATGAGCGCTTTCTTGAAATCAAAGAAAGCGCTCGTTTTTTGATGATTCAAACACGGGGGACAGTGTTTATATTTTTATTTTGTTCCGAAAAGGCGGTCTCCAGCATCTCCGAGACCGGGGAGAATATAGCAGTTTTCGTTCAAGCCTCTATCAAGAGTTGAAACGAATACCTCAACGTCGGGATGGGTTTCAGCAACCTTGGAAACGCCCTCGGGAGCGCCGATAACTGCCATAAACTTAATATTTTTGCAGCCGCGCTTTTTGAGAAGGTCGATAGCATCGCAAGCGCTGCCGCCCGTGGCGAGCATCGGGTCGAGGAGGATGACAAGCTTGTCCTCAATGCCATCGGGGAGCTTGCAATAATATTCGCAAGGCTCGAAGGTTTCCTCATCGCGATACATTCCGATATGGCCAACCTTAGCGGAGGGGAAAAGCACGTGAACGCCATTCACCATTCCAAGGCCTGCTCTTAAAATCGGAACAACAACGATTGAATTATCCTTAACAACCTTCTGAGTGCAAACCTCAAGAGGAGTTTTAACCTGGCGCTCCTCCATCGGAACGCCCTCTTTGAGGGCTTCAAAGGTCATAAGAGTTGTAATTTCTTCGATAAGCTCGCGAAATTCCTTCATGCTTGTTTTCTCATCGCGAAGAATAGCGATCTTATGGTTAATAAGGGGGTGATCAAAGATCACAACGTTATCATAGTTTTTCAAAGTTTTTCGCCTCTATTAGTCTTTTTTCTTTAAATGAAGAACGATATTAACAATGATTCCGAGGATAAGAGCGCAAGCAATGGAAGTGATGGTAACCTCGCCTATCTTCATAGCCATGCCGCCGATACCTGCGATAAGGATAACAGAAACTGTGAAGAGATTTGCGTTGTCCTCAAGGTCAACCTTCTGGATCATCTTAAGACCGGAAACGGCAATGAAGCCGTAAAGAGTGATGCAAACGCCACCCATAACGCATCCGGGAATTGAATCGAGGAATGCAACGAAGGGAGAGATGAATGCAATAATTATAGCCATAAATGCGGTTGTGGTGATGGTAACAACAGAAGCGTTTCTGGTGATAGCAACACAGCCAACAGATTCGCCGTAGGTTGTGTTGGGGCAGCCACCGAAGAATGCGCCTGCGATTGAGCCAACGCCATCTCCGAGGAGAGTTCTGTGAAGGCCGGGATCCTCTGTGAGATCCTTGCCGATGATGGTGGAAAGATTCTTATGATCAGCAATATGCTCTGCGAAAACAACGAATGCAACGGGAACGTATGCCACTGCAACTGTTGCGAGGTAGGAAGGATCGAAATCCTTGATGCCATCGAAAGCAGAAATGAAGCTGAATTCAGGAACTGCGAAGATGGATTTGATTCCGAAGCCATCAGCAAAGAGAGCCTCGAAGGAAGCAAGATCAAGAATCTTAAGAGCATCGGAGCCCGTTGCGAAGCCGATAGCTGTGAAGATGCCTGCAACGATATAACCTGCAACGATACCGATGATGAAGGGGATGAGCTT
>JAZORV010000205.1:0-14434 GCA_045656785.1 Acutalibacteraceae bacterium
ATTAGCCCGCAAAAAGTTGCTTTTTTAGGCATTTTATCCTTAAGAGTACGTTCCGTTTCTTCGCATCCTTTTGGCTTACGTAATATTATTTAACTATCTGAGAATAAATATCGCTCTTTTTAAAGCCTGTTGCCGCGGCGGCGGTTTTTGCCGCCATTGAAGCGGGCATTCCGCCATTCATAAGATTTTTCGCATACTCAATGGCATCCTCTATCGAGGCGGTTTTTTCTTCTACCTCGGGCGCGCCCGAAACTATCAAAACGAACTCTCCTTTTGGGGGAGCTTCTTCGAATTTTTCGAGAGCAACCGACAAGGTGGTTCTCTCGGCTAATTCATGAAGCTTTGTAATCTCTTTAACAAGGGCGATTTCTCTATCCCCAAATGCCGAGAGCATATCGCGAAGGGTGTTAACCAATTTATGCGGCGCCTCATAGAAAACCATGGTGCGCTTTTCGTTTTTTAGTTCCTCCAAATGAACTCGGCGGTTGGATTTAACGGTTGTTAAAAAACCCTCGAAGCAGAATCTTCCAACCGAAAGCCCACTCATGGCGAGGGCGGTTGTAACTGCGGTGGGTCCGGGAACAGACTCTATCTTGATTCCGCTTTCATGCGCCAGGCGAACCAAATCCTCGCCCGGATCCGATATTGCAGGCATACCCGCATCGGTTACTATCGCGCAGGTTTCGCCATTAAGAATCCTGCCGATTATCATTTCTCCGCGCTCTCTTAAATTATGCTCGTGATAAGATACCATCGGGGTTGAAATTCCGAAATGATTGAGAAGCTTAATCGTAACCCTCGTATCTTCTGCGGCAATAAAATCTGCAGAGCTCAGCGTTTCAACTGCTCGGGGCGAAAAATCGCCTAAATTTCCGATCGGCGTTCCGACAACATATAGCTTTCCGCTCATTTTTGCTCCTCCTCTTCCCCAAACTTATATATTCCATAAATAGCCTTCATTTCGTCGCTTAAGTCCCTTTCTTCGGACTCGACATATAACGGCGGCATTATTCTCATTCCTGGCTTACCATCTCTTAAGCCTTCAACCAAAACGAGCCAAGGCTCGGTATTTTTGCGCTGATGAACCATTCTCAAGCGTTTCGGCTCGCAACGATGCCTTCTCATAGCCTCGAAAATATCGGGCAAACGCTCGGGGCGCTGACAAATGCAGAGCTTTCCATGGCTTATAAGCAATTTTTCTGCGGCCGCGCATACGTCATCTATATCGCATTCGGCTTCATGCCTTGCTATATAGCGAGCATTGTTGGGATTAACTATTCCCGTTCCGCTTTTCTTATAGGGAGGATTACAGGTTACAAGGTTAAAAGCTCCAAAGGGAAGCTTGCCTTTCAAGTCCCTTAAATCGGACTCGACAACAACAAGCTTATCGAATCCGTTTTCCTTGCCTGCCATTTCACAAAGCTCGCAGGCATTCTTCTGGATATCAACTGCATATACCTTTTCGCCCAAATCATCCCTTGAAAAAAGCATCGGAATTATTCCGCCGCCGCAGCCGAGATCGCAAATAAGATCTCTTTTTTTAGGGGCGGCGAAATTCGCCAAAATTATAGCATCCGTTCCGAAGCGGTATTCATCGGTTGTATAAATAATCGCGCCATTTCCCAATGGCTCTTTTTTTATGCTCTGCTCCATTTTACACCCTGCGGAGTATCTTCAAGCACGATACCCATGGCTTTGAGCTGATCGCGGATAGCATCGGCGGTTGCGAAATCTCTGTTCTTTCGAGCCTCGGTTCTTTTTGCGATCAAATCTTCAATCTCGCTATCGAGATTGTTATCCGCCTTAATATAGAGAAGACCTAAAACCTCTGCTAATTCATTAAACACCTTTAAGCAAGCTTCGAGAGCCGTTTTTCCATTATTTTCGCTAACGAATATATTGATATCCTTTGCGAGGGAGAAAGGCGCCGCCAAGCCATCGGCAGTATTGAGGTCATCATCCATGGCTTCGATAAATTCCGCCCTTCTCTTCTCCAAAAATTCGGGAGCTTCTCCGCCTTCCTCAGCATGAGAAATGGCAAATTCGAGACCCTCTCTGCAGTTATAAAGGCGCTCAAGCGCATTTTTCGATTGCTCGATTATCTCAACCGAATAATTGATGGGGCTTCTATAATGCGAAGAAATCATCAGATATCTGATAGGCTCATAACCAAACTGCTGAGCAACATCGCGAACGGTGAAGAAATTACCCAAGGATTTCGACATTTTTCTGTTATCAACGTTGATATATCCATTATGCATCCAATAATTCGAGAAGGCGCATCCGTGGGCACATTCCGACTGAGCAATTTCGTTTTCATGATGGGGGAAAATCAAATCCTGACCGCCGCAATGGATATCGATGGTATCTCCGAGATATCTTCCCGACATAGCCGAGCATTCGATATGCCAACCGGGTCTTCCCTCGCTCCAGGGAGATTCCCAATAAGGCTCGCCCGGTTTTGCGCTCTTCCAAAGGCAGAAATCCATCGGGTCTTCCTTGATATCGGTAACGTCGATTCTTGCGCCTGCCTCGAGATCCTCCAAGGGCTGATGGGAGAGCTTTCCGTATTCATCGAATTTCTTTGCTCTGAAATAAACGTCGCCATTAGATGCTTTATAGGCAAAGCCCTTTCTCTCAAGCTCGGAAATCAGCTCGATAATGGCATCGATATTCTCTGTGGCTTTTGGATGAACGGTAGCCTCGCGAACGTTGAGCCCCTTAGCATCTGTCCAGAATTCTTCAATATATCTCGCGGCAACCTCGGGGACAGTTATGCCCTCCTCATTCGCCTTTTTTATAAGCTTATCATCGATATCGGTGAAATTCTGAACGAAATTCACCTTCATTCCTCTCCATTCAAGGTAACGGCGAAGAACGTCAAAAACGCAAAGCGGACGGGCGTTTCCGATATGGATAAAGTTATAAACCGTTGGACCGCAGGCATAGATTTTAACCTCGCCTGGGGTGATGGTCTTAAGTTCATCCTTGTTTCTTGTAAGTGTATTAAATATCTTCATTACTCTTCTCTCCTTTGAGCATTTCAATTTCTTTTTTAAGCGCTTCAAGCTTCATTTCATATTTGCAGAACTCCTGCGCCACGGGGTCGGGGATATGAACCTGATCAAGGGGCTTTACTTTAACTCCCGATCTTTTAACAACCCTTGCAGGAACACCAACAACGGTTGAATCGGGGGGAACCTCATGCAGAACAACCGCGCCTGCCGCAATTCTCGCGTTATCTCCAACCTTAAAGGGGCCCAAAACCTTTGCGCCCGAGCTTATCATAACGTTATTTCCGATGGTTGGGTGGCGCTTGCCTTCATCCTTTCCCGTTCCGCCCAGAGTTACGCCCTGATAGATAAGAACGTCGTCCCCGATTTCGGCGGTTTCTCCAATAACGATTCCTGCGCCATGGTCGATAACAAGCCTTCTGCCGATAGTAGCTCCCGGGTGGATTTCGATTCCCGTTTTGCGAACAGCGCGCTGGCTGATAAATCTTGCTAAAAATTTGAAATTATGCTTATAGCACCAGTGCGCGCGCCTATGCATCCTAACCGCCTTTAATCCGGGATAAAGAAGGAAAATTTCCAGCCTCGAACGGGCGGCAGGGTCTCTATCCATATATGCCTTGATATCTTCTTTTAATCTCGAAAACATAAAACACCACCTAAAAAAATAAGCCTCCATCGGAAAAATTCCGACGAAGGCGATTTAATCTAAAATCGCGGTTCCACTCCGCATTTTTAACTCTCTTATTTTCTAACGGGGATTCCGCCCCGAGGAGAAATACTCGTTGCCTTTCCTTCCCCCTGCTAAAGGACGCACTTCGCAAAAGCCTTGCTTAATCCCCGCTTTCAGCCCATGGCGGCAAATCTCTTTTAAGATGCTTTATGCTACTCTTTCCTTATCATAGCTTTTTCACATTATATATATTATTATATTTTCTTTATTTTGTCAATATACAAAATTTTCAGGTAATTATTTTCTATAATCAATAAATTCTGCGTTTTGGATAACGTAGATAATGCCTGAAATAAGGGCGAGAATTGCAGAAATCCAAAGGATTCCGCTGCCGATGCATCTCATCGTGGAGATAGCTTCCAAAGAAACCTTGAACGCCTCCCCTATCCAAAGGAAAAGGATAACGAGGAAGATGCCGACCATCTGGCTGACGGTTTTAACCTTGCCCCAGATATTAGCGGCAATAACCTTTCCGCCTGAGGACACCGCCGAGAGCCTGATTCCCGAAATCACAAACTCGCGGAAAATGGTTATAAGCGCAATCCAAAGCGCCCCGTAAACAACGCCTTTGCCAAGCGCAACGAAGCAACAAAGGGCGGAGGTTGTGAGCATTTTATCTGCAATCGGATCTAAAAACTTGCCGAAATCAGTTATAAGATTGTTTCTTCTCGCCATCTGGCCATCGAAAAAATCCGTAACGGCGGCGGCGAAGAAAAGAATCAGCGCAACTAAATAATGATGGGGGAAATCCATAACGAATGCCGCCAGAAAAAACGGCACCATTATCATTCTTAAAACTGTTAATTTATTGGGTGTATTCATTATTCCATCCCCTCCCTTTCGCCGAGCAAATCGTAATCAATAGTATCGTTTATGAGCACTCGCTGATAATCCCCGATTTTTAAAGGCTTATCCGAAATAAAGAAGACCTTTCCATCGATTTCGGGGGCATCGGCGGAGCTTCTGCCATAATAGCATCTGATATAATTATCATAGCCTTCGATAAGAACCTCAACGGTTTTGCCAATCTTCTCCTGATTTTTTTCATCGGTTATGAGAAGCTGCTGATTCATAATGTTTTCGCTTCTGTCGAAACGAAGCTGTTTATCAACCACTCCATCAAAGCCTGCGGCAGGGGTTCCCTCTTCCTCGGAATAGGCAAAGCAACCGAGGCGGTCGAACTTAATTTCCTCCAAAAATTCGCAAAGGCTCTCGAAATCCTCCTCGGTTTCTCCGGGGAAGCCTGTCATAACGGTTGTTCTGAGGGTGATATCAGGCACTCTTGCTCTTATCTTTGCGATAAGCTCGCGAAGATAATTTTCATCTCCGCGACGATTCATTCTCTCTAAAATCGAGCCCACGGAATGTTGAATAGGCATATCGAGATAAGGAACAACCTTTTCCTCCGTTGCGATAACCTCCAAAAGCTCATCCGAGATTCTTTCGGGATATGTATAAAGGGTTCTTATCCAATGTATTCCATCGATTTTTGCAATACCCCTCAAAAGCTCGGGGAGAAGGCTTTTGCCGCCCGTTAAATCCTCGCCATAGCGAGTTGTATCCTGCGCGATAACCGTTATTTCGGTTACCCCTTTTTCAGCCAATTTCTTGGCTTCTTCAACGCAGCTTTCAAGACTTCTCGAACGGAATTTTCCGCGGATTGAGGGAATTGCACAGTAGGTGCAGCAATTATCACAGCCCTCTGCAACCTTCAAATATGCAGAATATGGCGGAGTTGTGAGCATTCTTTCGCCCTCGAAAATAAGCTCTTCCTTTTCGCCATAGCGGTTCTCATACTCGCCCTTGAGAGCATTTTCGACGATTTCAACAATCTCGTGATTTCTGCCGATTCCAACAACGACGTCCGCCTCAGGAATCTCGTGGCTGATTTCATCGCGGTATCTCTCGGCAAGGCAACCCGTAACGATAAGCGCCTTCAAATTGCCATCATCCTTGAATTTTGCCGATTCGATTATATTTTCAATGGCTTCCGCCTTTGCATCCTCGATAAAACCGCAGGTATTGATAATAATAACCTCGGCTTCAGCCTCATTGGGGGTTATTTCATAGCCCGCCGCCGAGAGCTTTTCGAGCATAATTTCAGCGTCAACCTGATTTTTTGGGCACCCGAGGGACACCATTCCTATCTTAACAGCCATAATCCTCTCCATCATTCTCCGATATATGTAATTCTTCCAAAACCGCCCTTATATCGCCAATCTTGAAGCCCTTGCGCGATAGCTGAGCGATGGTTTTATCTCGCCCACCCTTTTGGGCGAAATTTTTATAATATTTCTTCTCGATTATCTCTTTAATCATCTCGCGAGAGTCGTCCCCGCGCGCGTTTACAACCTCTTTCGCAAGATTTTTGTCTATCCCCTTTTCCGCCATCAAATAGGGCGCAACGGAGGGCGGGGTCTTTTTAACTTCAATCAGCCTTCTCGCATACATTTCGGCATAACGCCTGTCGTTGATAATATCGAGCTCCTTGAGGTTTTCGATAACTCTTTTCGCGGCAGAATCGGAAAACTCCTTTTTTAGCTTCAAATAAAGCTCTTTTTCGGGGTATTCCTTCATCGAAACGTTCCAAAGCGCCCTCGCTCTCGCCCTTTTATATTCCGATTCCTCCAAGATTTCGAGAAGCTCTGAAAGGCTGATTTCCATTCCCTCGCGAAGACCTAAATCAAGGTATAAATCGAGGTCGATAGCGATTAGCCCTGCGGCGTCGCGAGGGGCATTTTCAAGCTCGGGCTCGGGCACAAGCTCAAGCCCCACCAAATGCTTTCTTCTTATATTAATTGATATAAGCTTCATAAAAATTAATCATCAACTGCAACGTCGATATTGATTTTTGCATCCTTTTCTTCCTTTTTGGGAAGGGTTGCGGGGTCAACGGGCATAATTGAAGGCTCTTTTGCTTTCTTCTCTGCTTCGATTTTCTGCTTAGCTTCGGCAGAAAGAGTCGATTCCTTCAGCGCCTCCATAACCTTATCGCTGATTTCCTTTGCGAGCTCGGGATTGTTCAAAAGGGTGATTTTTGTATTATCTCTTCCTTGGCCTAAACGCTCCTCGCCATAATAGAACCATGCACCACTGCGCTTGAGGACTTCGGTTTTGAGACCGCAATCAACAATTTCTCCCGTTTTGGAGATACCCTCGCCATACATAATATCAAATTCCGCCTCTTTGAATGGGGGCGCAACCTTGTTTTTAACAATCTTTGCTCTCGTTCTGTTTCCGATAACCTCGCTGCCCTGCTTCAATGCCTCAACTCTGCGGATATCAATTCTTACAGAGGAGAAGAATTTAAGCGCACGGCCGCCCGTTGTAACCTCGGGGTTGCCATACATAACGCCAACCTTTTCTCTGAGCTGATTGATGAAAACTGCGGCGCAGTTAGCTTTAGAAAGCGCACCTGCGAGCTTTCTCATACCCTGCGACATAAGTCTTGCATGGCGGCCAACGTGGTATTCGCCCATTTCGCCTTCGATTTCATCCTTGGGAACGAGGGCTGCAACCGAGTCAACAACAACGATATCAATAGCGCCCGAGCGAACGAGATATTCGGTAATTTCGAGAGCCTGCTCTCCGTTTTCGGGCTGAGAAACGAGGAGGGAATCAACGTCAACTCCAAGCTTTGCGGCATAAACGGGGTCGAGCGCATGCTCAACGTCGATAAAAGCCGCCTGACCGCCCGCCTTTTGAGCTTCTGCAACGCAATGAAGCGCAACGGTTGTTTTACCCGAGGATTCAGGGCCGTAAATTTCGATAATTCTGCCCCTCGGAATACCGCCTATTCCAAGCGCCATATCGAGAGAAAGCGAGCCTGTTGAAATATGCTCAACGTTCATTCCAACGTTTTCGCCAAGCCTCATAACAGCGCCCTTACCATATAATTTTTCGATTTGCTGAAGCGCCGTTTCAAGCGCTCTCTTCTTATCTTCTGCCATAATTTTTCAGTTCCTTTCTATGTGAAAATTCTTTGTTTTGCAAAATTTAGTTTAATCGCATTTAATGCGTTAATCAACCGCTTTAGGCGTCTCGAGTCCCAACAATCACCCTCCAAAGCCCATTTATATCCTTTTTGGGGGTGATATTGCGAAGCCCTGCCGCTTCCATCAGCGCCATAACTTCTTCCTTTTGGTCGAAGCCTATCTCAACCATCAGCGCTCCGCCGAGGTTTAATCTATTAGCCCATTTATCGATGATAGCTCTATAAAATATAAGGCCATCCTCTCCGCCCGCAAGGGCAGTTTCGGGCTCGAAGGTAACCTCTTTTTGAAGGGTCTTCATAGCCTCGGGCTTTATATAAGGCGGATTGCTTAAAATCAAATCGAAGCGCTCCTCGGTTCCTTCGAAAACGTCCCCTTTTATGGGGGTTACCGCCACTTCGTTTCTTTTAATATTCTTCTCTAAAAATTCATAAGCCCTATCATATTTTTCGAGGGCAAAAACTTTATTTTCAGGAGCATTTTTCTCAACCGCAACCGCGATGCAACCACTTCCCGAGCAAAGGTCTATAACCCTTTTTCCGCTTTTTCCTTCAAGAAATTCGAGGGCAGAGCTTACCAAAACTTCGGTATCGGCGCGGGGAATCAAAACGCCATTCCCAACAAAAAATGGCAGAGAATAAAACTCCCATTCCCCTATAATATATTGAAGAGGTTCGCCCTTTATTCTGCGCTCAAGCGCGGATTCAAGCGCCTTTTCTTCGGCTTCATCGAGGGTTTTCGCCCCGAGCATTATATCTATCCTCGAGCAGTTTGCGATTTTTAAAATCAGCTGTTCGGCTTCAAAGCTCGGGTCTTCTATTCCGTGTTTTTCTAAAAAATCCTTAGCGTTTTTTTGCGCCTGCTTTAAGGTTTTTACCAATTATCCTCGCCCTCTTTTTCGGGAAGAACCGCCTTAAGAGATTCTATCGCAACCTCCATCATCGGCTCCTCGGGCTCTTGAGTTGTAAGCCTCTGCATCCAGATTCCGGGCGCGGCAACGATTCTTGTAATAAGATTATCGTGCCTTCCGCAAACCTTTAGAAGCTCATATCCGACTCCGCAAATAAAAGGCACCATCAAAATCTTGATTGCAACCCATATCGGGCGGAAGGAGGATTCCTGCAAGGAGGGGAAAATCCAGGTTAAAACTATTCCTAAAACAATACCTACAACGAGCATCAGTATCATAAAAGAAGTACCGCAACGAGGGTGGAATCTGCTCTGCTTTTTAACGTTTTCAACCGTTAATTCCTCGCCCTTTTCATAGCAGAAAATCGTTTTATGCTCAGCGCCATGGTATTGGAAAACCCTTTTTATATCCTTCATTCTTGAAACGAGCAGAACGTAAAGGAAGAAAATCAACATTTTGAGGACTCCCTCAAAAGCCGCCTTTAGTTCCGAAATTGCGCCCTCGCTCCATCCGTTTACAAGGTCAAAAAGCAACGCCGGAAGATACATAAACAGAAGCAAGCTCAGCCCAACTCCAAGCACGCTCGCAATTATCATAATAATACCGGTGAGCTTATCCATTCCGCTTTTCTTTTGGGGCTCTTCTTTAGTTTCTTCTTTGATTTCGCCCTCGTTTTTGGGCTCTTTTTTATCTTCTTCCAAATCAGTAAATCCCGATTTATCGGCAGATTTCATCAAAGCGCCATAGCCCGTAATCATCGATTCAACAAAATTCACACAGCCCCTGATTATCGGCCAGCCTGCAGGAGAAAACTTATCCTTAAGATGCTTTTCTTCGATATATTCAATATCGATGCTACCATCGGGAATGCGAACTGCGAGCGCGGTTTTGCGGGGGCCCTTCATCATGATGCCTTCTATAACTGCCTGCCCGCCAATAGATGTCTTTTTAGCCATTTCTTATTTCCTTTCCGAAGAGATTTCCATTAGCTCAACAACCTCTTCTGCCTCGGGCTCTGCTTCTCTCTGTTCGGGAAGAACGATAGTTACAACCGTTCCAACGTTCTCCTCACTTTCCAAGAAAAGAAGACCCTTGTGTTGCTTGATTATTTCATCTGCTACGGCAAGCCCTATTCCGCTTCCGCGGACGGTTTTATTTGCCTTATAGAATTTTTCCTTAACGCGGTCGATATCCTTTTCGGGTATTCCTACGCCGGTATCTTTGATAACGGTCTTGATAAAGCCTTCCTCGAAGGAAACGATTATATCAACTCTGCCGTCCTTAATGGTGTATTTAACCGCGTTATCAATAGTATTTATAAACACCTGCTTGAGCCTGTCCTTATCACCTAAAACGGGAGGAAGCTCCTTCGGGCGCACTATTTTCATGATAATATTGTGCTGACGGGCAAGCTCGTCGTACATTTCCGCGCTTTCATCAATAATCGAAGCTACGTCAACGATCTCGGTATTAACCGAGAGCCTTCCCGATTGCATTCTTGAAAAATCGAGCAGCTCTTCAACAAGGCTCTGAAGCCTCTCCGATTCGCCGAGGATAACCTGCAAGCCCTTTTTGGTAAGCTCTTTATCGCCCGATTCTATTGCCATTTTTGAGGTCTCGCCCCAGCCCTTGATAGCTGTGAGAGGAGTTCGAAGCTCGTGAGAAACAGAGGAGATAAATTCGTTCTTCATATCCTCTGCGCGGCCAAGCTCGTTCGCCATATAGTTAATGGTATCGCAAAGCTCGCCAATTTCGTCCTTTTCCTTAACCTCGAGCCTCGCGGCAAGGTCACCCATCGCGATTTTTCGCGCAGTCTTGCTAACCTCTTTAACAGGAATAACAATGGAGCGATTGAAATAACGCCCCGAAATGCTAACGATAACGATAAGCAAACCGCCTAAAAGCACTGCAAAAGCCATAGTTATCACGAATCTGTAAACCACGGGGTCCATCGAAATTATCCAACGAACCGCACCGCTTGGCCCCTCGGACGAATCATTCAGCATAAAGGTTTCCGCCATAATATTTTCGCCCGTGTGGGATTCTCCGATAAAGGAACCTACGCCGTCAGATGCCTTCTTCGCCGCATCGTAATCGGGCATATCCGCACCAAGAACGGTGATACCGCTTGTATCCGCAACGACCTCTCCATTAGCATCAATTATCTGCACCTGCATTAGCTCCGCGTGCTCAAATTCCTCGGTGTAATCACGGGCGGTGTTGGCGAAATTATCGGCTGTTGCGTAGCTAAGCCCCGTGAAGAAGCGCGCGTAATTATCCGCGCTCGAACGGGCAAGGTTGCAATAATAAGAATAGATGAAGAAACCGAAAGCGATCTCCGCTATCAGCACACCAACAACGATGAAAAGCATAACATTCAAAAACCAGCGCCTCGTTATGCCCTTAACCTTTATGATCGTTTCCATTTCTTCACCACCTTTTTGATAATGTGTTTGTTGAAACACTACGTGTTTCGTATTGTGCTATGCACAATACACGTTTGCGTATCACGCAAACAACAGCCAATATAAATCCTAACTCTATGAAATCAGCCTTCAGATTTCAGACGGCAGATGGCAGACAAGATAAATCCCACCTCTGTCGGTCAAACCAAAGCGAATCTCAATTCCGTGGCTCCCTCTGACGAGGGAGCTGGCATTTTGCGAGAAGCAAAATGACTGAGGGAGAGACCGAAGCCAAATGCTCGGCATTTGGCCAAACACCAAAATTTATATCTCTATATCTATCCCCAAGCATTCGCTCGTTCCGTTATCAAGAGCCTTTTTCACGTTATATATGATCCCCTCGCAAACCGAAGAGAAATTTTTATCTATATCAAAATTGCAAAATCGCAATACTCTATAACCCATTTTTTCAAGATTTTTAGTTCTTTCTTCATCCGCTTTTTGTTGTTCGGGCGTGAAATGTCCGCCACCATCAAGCTCGATTATTAGCTTAGCTTTCGCGCAATAGAAATCCGCTATATAATTTCCTATTGCTTTTTGCCTTTGAAACCGAACTTTATATTTTCGCAAGAATTTATACCAAAGCTTTCGTTCCCAAGGCGTCATATTTTTTCGCAATTCTTTGGCGAACTTTATGTTTTCTTTGTTGTATTCTTTCATATACTTTTTCTTTTGCTGAGCCTTGAGGCTCAGTTCGGTCTCTCCCTCAGTCAAAACCTTCGGTTTCGACAGCTCCCTCCCAGAGGGAGCCGAGGAATTGATATTTGCTTTAGCTTATTCGATAGAGGGAGCCACGGGCTCTATAAACAGAATTTTCGCTACAGAGTTTAGTTCGAGCAAATCTAATATCTAATATCTAAAATCTAAAATCTAAAATCTAATATCTATTTTCTATTTTCTCTTCTCTTTTCTACTTCCTTCGGCGGTTTTGGCTCTTTTTTGGAGCGTTGCTCCGGCAAGCTGAGAAATATAAACGCGCGAATTATTCCTTTTTCCCGAAACGATAAAGCTTTTCGGCAGCTCATAAGGCTCGCCAACGTTTATAACCTTCTTTTCCTTTTCTGCAGCGTTTAAAAAATCTCTCGTTATTTTTGAAACGGTAGTTGAATCCAAATCAAAAATTCCGATAATTTCCTTATCGTTTACAACCGTATTTTGTCCTAAATGAAGATACATAATTTTTCTCTCATTTCAAATTGCCGCCCGAAATTTCATATAGATTTCCGTTTTCGAGACGGTTTGCAGTTTCTTCCTCACAGCAGGTGATAAAAACCTGTCTGCCCTTTATATGATTAAGGAGATAATCCTGCCTTCCCTTATCGAGCTCGCTCAAAACGTCATCAAGCAGAATTATCGGCAATTCGCCCGAAACCTCGTTAAGCAGCTCGGCTTCGGAAAGCTTAAGGCTCAAAACTATGCTCCTCTGCTGCCCCTGCGAGCCAAAATCTCTCGCAGATTTTCCATTTATTTTAAAAATCAGGTCATCCCTATGGGCGCCAACCGAGGTTACGCCCGATCTTATATCTTCAAGCCTCGATTTTTTGAAGCTTTCTATTATTTCTTCCTCTGTTTCTCCTGCCGATGCGAAATATTCGAAGCTAAGCTCTTCTCTGCCTCCGCTGATGCCTTCATAAATTTTTGGAAGATATTCGCCGATTCTTTTGATATATTTTTTTCGCATCATTATAATATTTGAGCAAAGGCGCGCTAACATTTTCTCATATTCATCGAGAAAATCGAACATATAAGCTTCAAATTTCGTATCCTTTAAAATTGCGTTTCTCTGCTTTAGGGCGCGCTTATATTTTTTCAAAATATCGCGATAAGATGGATAAAGCGCGCTGATGGCGGAATTTAAGAATTTTCTTCTCTCCTCCGCCCCCGATTTTACAAGCTGTAAATGCTCGGGGCTGAATACAACGGCATGAAATTTTTGAAGCAGTTCATTTGAATTTTCCTCAATACCGTTGATAACTATTCTGCGGTTTTTCTCCCGCGATAGAATAATTTCAGCGTTTTGTTTTCTTTCCTCACTCATAAATTCGATAAAAAGCCTTGCTTCCTCGGCTTCAAAATTTATAAGCTCGCTATCTTTTGCGCCGCGGAAGCTTTTAAGCCCCGTGAAGCACCAAAGACCTTCAATAATATTAGTTTTTCCCTGCGCGTTTTCACCTAAAAAAACGTTGGTTTCCTTTTTAGGCTCAATTTCGGCAAGTTTAATATTTCTGAAATTTTCGGCTTTAAAAGAAATAATCTCCATTTATTCCACCGTAATTTCAGTTCCTTCAAATTCTGCTTTATCTCCGGGGCGCATTTTTTTGCCGCGCATCGTGCATACTTCGCCATTAACCTTAACCTCGGCGCCCTGAATCACGATTTTCGCGTGTCCTCCCGTTACAACCAAGCCCGCAACCTTTAAAAGGTCATCAAGCCTGATATATTCAGTTTTAATTTTAACTGATTTTTCCATTTATCTTATCCTCATCGGCATTACAATATATATAAAGTCGTCGCCCTCTTTTGGTTTAACGGTTATGGGCGAAATATTTCCGCTCATCGTTACAACAACCTCATCGCATTCGGTTGCCTTCATAGCTTCAAGCATAAATTTCGCATTAAAGCCGAGCTCAACATCCTCACCCTCCATAAGCGCCCAGAGGGAATCGCTTGCTCTACCAACGGTAGTAGCGCAGGTAAGCTTAATTTCGCCATTTTTAATATTGCAGCGAATAGGAGTATTCGTAGGGTTATTAATAATTAGAGAAATTCTCTCGATTGCATCAATAAGCTCGCTCGATTTCAAGGTAAGCTTAGTTTTATATTCATCCTTAATAACCGAATTATAATCAATATAATTTCCTTCGATAAGGCGGGAAACGAGATAGTATCCCCCGATTTCAAAGGTCATATGATTTTTGCCAACGTACATAAGGATTTCTTCTTCCTCATCTTCAATCATTCTGAAAACTTCGGAAATAGAACGGCCCGTTATAACAAAGCGAAGTTTATTTTCATTTTTTGCTCTTTCTTTTCTGATAGCAATTCTAAGGCCATCGAGAGCAACAAGCTTAGTGTAATCAGGCTCGACCTCGAAATAAATTCCTGTATAAATCGGCATCGAGTTAATTTCTTCGCAGGCAAAAACGGTTTGCCTTACCATTGATTTCAAAAGGCTGCCCTTCATTTTAAATTCAGCACCGCCGCCCGAGGTCGGAATCTCGGGGAAATCATGAGCTTCGATTCCGACTATATCGAAGGTTGAAGAACCGCTTACAATATGGCAAACGTTCTTTTCGTCGGTATATAGCTCAACCTCGCTTTCG
>JAZORV010000206.1:0-2311 GCA_045656785.1 Acutalibacteraceae bacterium
TATGTCTTTGGAAGAAATCAAGATTGCTAATACAACTGCGGCATTCGAGCCTCAGCTTGATTATATCATAACAAAGCTTCCTCGTTTCCCCTTTGATAAATTCACAACCGCTTCAAACCTTTTGGGAACTCAGATGAAGGCAACGGGCGAGGTTATGGGAATCGGATCAACCTTGGAGGAGAGCTTGCTTAAGGGCACCCGTTCTCTCGAAATCGGAGTAAATCACCTCTATCATAGCAAGTTTGATAATATGAGCGATGATGAGCTTCGCCACTATATCAGCGAATTCAGAGATGATAATCTTTTTGCAATAGCAGAGCTTCTCTATCGCGGCGCAACCGTTGAGGAAATCCATGAGATAACAAAGATCACGGCATTCTTCCTCGAGGCTGTTAAGCGCATTATAGATATGGAGAGAAGCCTTAAAGAAAATCCGAGAAACTTGGAAATTCTCAAAAGTGCAAAGCAGATGGGCTTCTCGGATAAATACGTTGCAAGAATGTGGGAATGCGATGAGATGGAGGTTTATAAATTCCGCAAGGAAAATAATCTCACTCCCGTTTTCAGAATGGTTGATACTTGCCATACAAACGCATATATCCCTTATTTCTATTCTTCTTATAGCGGCGAAAACGCTTCCAGATTAACAGATAAGAAAAAGATCGTTGTTTTGGGCGCAGGTCCTATCAGAATCGGTCAGGGCGTTGAGTTCGACTATTCAACCGTTCACGCCGTTACAACCATTAAAAATTCGGGCTACGAGGCTATTTTTATCAATAATAACCCCGAAACCGTTTCAACCGACTATACAACCGCCGATAAGCTTTATTTTGTGCCTTTAACCCCCGAAGACGTTATGAACATCATCGATTTTGAAAAGCCCGAAGGCGTTATCGCTTCTCTCGGCGGTCAGACCGCTATTAACCTTGCAGACCCCTTGATGAAATTCGGCGTTAAGATAATCGGAACCGATTGCGCCGCTATTGAAAGAGCAGAGAATAGAGATAGCTTTGAGAAAATTCTTCAGGACCTCAATATCCCTCAGCCTAAGGGCAAGGCGGTAACAAACATTGAAGATGGCGTTGAGGCGGCTAAAAATATCGGTTATCCCGTTCTCGTTCGTCCGAGCTTCGTTCTCGGCGGCAGAGCTATGCAGATAGTTTCAAATGAAGCTCAGCTTCGCCAGTATTTGAAAACTGCGGCAGAGCTCGATGAGGACAAGCCCGTTCTCGTTGATAAATATATCCAGGGTAAAGAGGTTGAGGTCGATGCTATCTGCGATGGCAGAGATGTTTTCATCCCCGGAATAATGGAGCTTGTTGAAAGAACAGGTGTCCATTCGGGAGACTCAATCAGCGTTTACCCCGCCTTCAGTATCTCTGATAAGGTTAAAGGAACAATCCTTCAGTACGCAAAGAAATTGGGCCTCGGCATAGGCATCGTTGGCCTTTATAACATTCAGTTCATCGTTGATGAAAAGGAAGACGTTTATATAATCGAGGTTAATCCTCGTTCTTCGAGAACGGTTCCATTCCTTTCTAAATCAACCGGATATAGCCTTGCGGATATCGCAACCGAGGTTATCCTCGGAAAGAGCCTTAAAGAGCTCGGAATTTTCGATATTTATCCAAATGAAAAAGATCGTTGGTATGTTAAGGTTCCGGTATTCTCCTTTAATAAGATAAGAGGACTTGATGCATACCTCTCTCCCGAAATGAAATCAACGGGAGAAGCTATCGGCTATGACGATAAACTCAATCGTGCCCTTTATAAGGCATTGCAGGCATCGGGAATGCATCTCCAAAATTATGGAACGGTTTTGGCAACCATTGCCGATAAGGATAAGGCTGAGGCGCTTCCTCTCATTCGCCGCTTCTATAATCTTGGATTTAATATTGAAGCAACTGAGGGAACCGCTAAATTCCTTAAAGAAAATGGCATTAGAACCCATGTTCGCAAGAAAATAAGCGAGGATAGCGAGGAGATTCCCGAGGCTATCCGTCAGGGTCATATTGCATACGTTATCAACACTAAAGATATCGGAGCCACGGATCAGGCAAGCGATGGACACACCATCCGCCAGTGCGCAACCGAAAACAACGTAACTATCTTTACAGCGCTCGATACTGTCCGCGTTCTTCTCGACGTTTTGGAGGAAACCACTCTGACTATTTCCACTATCGACGCTTAACATAATAGTGTTTGTTGAAACACTACGTGTTTCGTATTGTGCTATGCACAATACACGTTTGCGTATCACGCAAACAACAAAACTATTGCAATCGAATGTAGCTGACAAGCATAAGCTTGT